>JBBRIN010000130.1:0-8087 GCA_038221115.1 Tepidisphaerales bacterium | reverse complement strand
CCATGAACACCGACACGATCAAGCCGCTCTGCCGATCCATCGCCGTCACCCGCCGCGCCGTCTCCGTCTTGTTCGTCTGATCCTCCACCACCTCCAAATCCCCCGCCGGCAGCACCAGGTGCCAGCGATTATCCGGCGACGCCAATCGCCACTCCGTTGAGTGTGTCGTCGCCGCTATCTGCGATGCCGCAATGGCGCGCGTCGTCGGTTTGGTCGATGGAGCCGACGGGGGCGCCTCACTTGCCATCAGGCGAAGCGAGGAGCCGACGACCAACCCAATCCAAAGAATATGTCGCATCCGGACCTCCCGAGATACCTGTCAGGCTTCTGCAAGCATACAGGCTCCAGCCCTGATGTCGCAGCCGGACAGTCTCTCGGCAGGCTTATTTCGCCGCGATCTCAAACGCGCGGGCGGGTGGAATGCCCACTCGAGGGCGGGTGAGCAGCGAGACCGTGACCAGTACCAGGAATCCCAGCGGGATGGTCACCAATCCAGGTTGGGAGAACGGCACCGGCGAGCGTGCCGGGTCGATGCCATAGACGTCCTTGTAGCATTGCGCCGACAGAAGGATCCACCCCAGGCTCGAAAGCATGCCGATCGTCACTGCGGCCGTGATGCCCTGCTTGGTGGTGCGCTTCCAGAACAGGAGCATGACCAATGCCGGCAGGTTGGCCGATGCGGCGATGTTGAAGGCCCAGCCGACCAGCACGGTCGCGTTCATCTTCTCGAAGGCGATGCCGAGCAGCATGGCGATGATGCCGATCACGCCGGCGGCGCACTTGCCATAGAAGACCTTCTGGCGGTCGTCCATCGGGATCTGGCAGTAGCTTTCCAGCAGATCGTGCGCGACGGCCCCGGCGCCGGCCATGATGAGGCCGGAGACCGTCCCCAGCACCGTCGTGAAGGCGATGGCGGAGATGATTGCGAACAAGGTGTTGTTGAACGACTTGGCCAGCAGCGGCGCGGCCATGTTGCTGTTGGTCGGATCGAGCGCGCCGGAGGCCATCGAGCCCAGGCCCAGGAAGAGCGTCAGGATGTAGAAGATGCCGATCGCGCCGATGCCGACGACGGTGGACTTGCGGGCGGCGGATTGATCCTTGACCGTGTAATACCGAATGAGGATGTGCGGCAGCGAGGCGGTGCCGCAGAACAGCGCGAGCATCAGGGAGAGGAAATCGAGCTTCTTGGACAGCACGTTCGTCCGCACGCCGGCGAAGGTGGGAGAGCCGCCGGGGGTGAGCAGTTCGGAGCCCTTACGGACGACTGGGTAGTATATATCGATCGGGCCGTCAGGATCGGTAGTCGTCTCCTTGGCCCAGGTGACGATGTCGGAATCCTGGAGGGTGGCAAGGAACGAGGCGGGATTCAGCGGGCCGGTCTCGGTGTTGCCGTTGGGAAGGCGGCCGATGGACCCCACGGCGTGGAGATCATTGTCTTTCGTCTGAGGCTGGCCATTCACCAGCCTTTGCTTTTCCTTGGTGATTGAGAAGGTCTGCGCCTCGGAGATGATCGATAGTGGATCGCCGGGGGGAAGTGGCATCTTGCCGTAAGACCTGCTCTCGACATGCCACACCGCAACCTTGCCCGACGGCTCGGTGATCCGCAAAAAACGAGCCCCCACAGGGTTATTGGTATTCGTCCCTTTGACCCATTCGATCTTCGTTGCATTAAGCGTCAGGATATTGACGTTCCGCCGGGGCATCGGCGTCTTCGTCGTCAGCCCGCGATTCAGGATCATCACCACCAGGAGAAAGCAGAAAAAGACCAGCAGCGACCCCTTGATGAACTGCACCCAGGTGGTCGACACCATCCCGGCCGTCACAACGATCACCGTCACCGTCGCTCCGACCAGCAGCACGCCCCAATGGTACGCCAGGCCCAGCAGCGGCTGGATCAGCGAGCCCGCGCCGACCATCTGTGGGATGAGATAAAACGTCGAGACGACCAGCGTCGAGATCGCGACGGCCAGCTTGATGCCGGGGGAGTTGAACTTGCTGTCCATCGCGTCGGCGAAGGTGAACTTGCCCAGCCGTTTGATCGGCTCGGCGATCACGAACAGCGCGACGATCCACCCGGCGAGGTAGCCGATCGAGTAGAGGAATCCGTCATACCCGTAGAACGCGATCATGCCGCAGATGCCGAGGAACGAGGCGGCGGAAAGATAATCTCCCGCGAAGGCGACGCCGTTGACGAACCAGTGGATTTGTCCATGGGCAGCGTAGTAACCCTTCGCGCTCTGCGCCTTGCGGCCGAGCCAGAACGAGAGGCCCAGAACAAAGGCGACGAAGACGAGGAAGATGGCAATGGCGGTCGAGTTCGATTCGTAATGCATTAGAGGGTTCGGCGTTCAGGGTTCGGGGTTCAGTAAGCACAAAGCAAGGCTGCAGGGTTGAGTTGGGGTGCGGCGTTGTTCCTCACTGAACCCTGAACCTCGAACCCTGAACCCTCTTACGCCTTGGGCCGACACAGCGCCATATAGATCAGCGCCAGCACCAACGCCGCGACGATCAGCCCGAAGCCGTAAACGATCGCCAGGTTCACCCCCGCCAGCACCGGCTCGCGCATCCGCTCCGGCGCAAACGCATTCAGCAGCATGAAGCCCAGGTACAGAACCACGTAAACCGCGAAGAGGATCAAGCCGTTGCGTGCGTTGCGGGAGACCGTCTCGGGATGATGGTCGGAGTGGCTGTCGTAATCGCTCGGCGAGGACATGATTGATCTCCGAAAGCAGGCCGCGAGGGAAGGATAATCGAGACGTCGGGGGAAGGGAAATCGCGCGGGGAAAGGACGCTTCCCGCCACCCGTTTAGCCGGTCGGGCTTGCCCGCCGCGTCCAATGGCGTCATTCCCCTGACGCGCTCCGGATCCGCGCTACGCGCCTGAACCTGTGAAACCGTAGCGGCTGTGCCGGTCGTATCGGATCGGGCGCTGACTACGCAGTAGCCCGCCGCGGGTCATGGGTTCTCCCCGATCGGTCGATGAATACGACAATTGACTCATCATTCGACTGATGGCGTTGAGCGTCGGTTTCGAGGATGCTTCCGAACTCGCGAGGGCCGTTGTTCATGAGCTGTCACATACCGCTGTTTTGCCTCCAGTCGTTGGAAAGCCGCTGCCTGATGAGTGCCAACGCGCACATGGCCGCGCCCGTGATGGCCTCGGCAGCTTCGTCGGCCGTCGCTTCGATCGCGCGCCCACTGAAGCTCGCCGCCGTTCCTTCGCTGGCGGACCGGCAGGAGATCCTGAAAAACTGGTACGGCGCGGGAGGCAAACAACTTTCACGGTTGCTGGCCGCGGGCGATACGGCGGGGTTTGATCAGACGCTCTTATATTACATGGTCAACCGCACCACGGCCCACTACTTCTTCAGCCCCAGCGACATCCCCGGCGACGTCCAGTTTGACTGGAACAACATCCCCCAACAGGTGAACACCACCATCGCGCTGGCCGACAAAACGATGGCCGGGCTCTTCCCCGATCAGGGCAACTCCTCCGACTACACCGTCCAACTGCCGCACGATTTCTCCTGGCTCACCCAGCCGGCCACGACCACCAACCCCGAATTCCTCCACTCGCTGCAGCGCATGAGCTTCTGGCCGGGCCTGGCGATGGCGTATCGATTCACCGGCAACCAGTCCTACGCCGATGAGTTGATCCGGCAGATGACCAACTGGACGCGCCAGGACCCGCCGTTGAGCAAGCCGGATGATTGGATCAATACGTCCCCGCGCTGGTGGCTTCTCGACGCGGCGATGCGCACCGACAACTGGCTCTGGTCCTACAACATGCTGCTCGGGACCGCCGCGCTGACTCCCGCGGCCAACACGATGTTCGTTCACGACATGCTGCTCCACGGCGATTTCCTGTCGCGGGCGACGCCGGGGCCATTGACGAGCAATCAGACGTTGACGCACGCGCAGGCGCTGATGGAAATCGGGATGATGTTCCCCGAGTTCAAGTATGGGAAGACCTACCGCCAGCAGGGAATGAACCTGCTGTTCCAGGCGGAGGATGCCCAGTTGTACGCCGACGGCGGCCAGGCGGAGGAGAGCCCCGGCTATCAAGCGGGCGTGGTCGAGAGCCTGCTGCAACCCTACGTCCTCTCGCAATTGAACGGCGTGGCGTGGCCGCAGGCGGAAGTGGATCGGCTCCACAATGCCGCCAACTCGTATTACCAACTGCTCGAGCCCGATGCGACGCAGGCCGCCCTTTCGGATACGTACCGCACTTCCGGCATCACCACCGTCGGCCGCGCCGCTCTGGCTCTGAACGAATCCGATTGGGCGATGACGCGCACGCGCGTGCGCGATGTGTTCTTGTTCGGCCAGGCCGTCGCCTCGCAGGCGCTGGGGGCATCGTCCGCGCCGACCCTGACCGGGCGCGGCAACGACTTTGCCATGCCGACCAGCGGGTATTGGATCACCCGAAGCGACGAGAGCCGCGATGCCCGGCAGTTGATCGTGGACGCCGGCCCGACCGGCGGCACGCACGGGCATTTCGATCTGTTGAACTTCGACCTGTACGGGTTCGGCAAGCCCTTGATCGCCGATGCCGGACCATACCAATACGACAGCTCGAAAAATCGGGCTTACGTGATTTCGACCGCTGCTCACAACACCATCAACGTGGACGGCGTAAGCCACGCGCGCGAAGATGGGGCCGGGAACTCCAATATCGCTCTGGACGGCTGGACCACTGCTGTGGACCACGTCGTGTGGACCGCCCATCACTTCGCCTATACCGCCCTGGCCGGCGCGCCGGTCGTCGGGCGCACCATCTGGTCCAACCGCGATGACGTCACGCTCGTGGTCGACTTCGCCAGCGCCTCGAGCACCCACACGTTCAACAGCGGCTTTAACCTCGCCGGCGCTAACGTCAGCGTAATGACTAATGGCGCGATTCACACGACCAGCGACAGCGGCAACGTGCTCGTGCAGACCCTTATTCTGCCGGGCATCACGACCGCGGCGCGGCGGACGTTCATCTCAAGCAACCCGCCCCCCAACCAGACCAGCCCCGCCAGGCGCTTCACCGCATCCCAAACCGGAAGCTCCGCGTTGATCGCAAACCTGGTGGTCGCCTACGCCGGTGCAACGCCCCCGGCAATTTCGGCGGTGTGGGAGACGGTCCCGAAGCGCGGCCGGGCGGGCGTGATTCGACTGACCCGCGATGGCGTCGATCAATTGATCTCCATCCCGGTTCCCGCGATGTCCGCAAAGGCGGGGCGGACGCGATCAGCACGAGCGACGGCGAATGCCCCGATACCTCCTGCCGCGCCGAGCGTGCCCCACGGAGTGTTCGCCGCCGGCCCTGCACGGCTCTGAATCGCGATGCGCGGGCCGTGAAAGTTGGGAAAGTCCCCGTCCACCGGTATCCTCTCGTGCATGGCGAAGGAACGTCGCGTGGCGCTCGTGACTGGCGGGGCGAAGCGCGTAGGACGCGCGATCGTCGAGCGCCTGGCGGGGGCGGGCTTCGATGTGGCCTTCACCTATCACGGCAGCGAACGCGAGGCGCGGCAGGTCATCGCCGGCTTGCGCAGCAAACGCCACCGCGCGGTGGCTTTTCAAAGCGATCTCACAGTAGCGTCGGCGCCGGCGGATCTGGCCGCGGCATTTCGCGAACAATTTGGCCGGCTCGATGTGCTGGTCAACAGCGCCTCCCTCTACGAGCCGTCGCCGTTGCCGACGGTCGATGCCAGCCAGCTCGCGCGCCTATGGCAGATACACGTCGCGGCCCCGATGCTGTTATGCCAGGAATTGGGCCGGATGCTGCGCAAGAGCGAGGGCCACGTCGTCAACATGGTCGACCTGCTCGCCGAGCGGCCATGGCCGGAGTTCCTCGGCTATTGCGCGAGCAAAGCCGGGTTGTGGAACCTGACCCTCGGCCTCGCGCGCGAGATGGCGCCCGAAGTGACCGTCAACGGCATCGCGCCCGGCGTCGTCGCGTGGCCGGAAGGCTATCCCGAAGAAAAGCGCCGCGCCTATCTGAAGCGCGTGCCCCTCGGCCGCGCCGGCACGCCGGAGGATGTCGCCGAGCTCGTCTACTTCCTATGCACCGGCGGCAGCTACATCACCGGGCAAATCATCCGCCTGGACGGTGGAAGATCCGTGACATAAGCACGCCACACTCGGGAATTCGCTTGCCGATGGAGGAACGCTCGCATAACTTTTGTTGTGATCTTCAAGGATTGCAATGCTATCGACGAGTAATCTAAGTACATCCACGCACGAGGCCTTTCGGCTGACCAGCCGCCCGGCGTCCGAGTTGCTCCACACGCTGGGCCCGCACGGCGTGGATGAACTCATCCGCCAGATGCTGGCCGCCTGCTGGCGCGATTCCGCGCCGGAGGGACGGACTTACAAAAGCGTCCAGGCCCTCGCCCGCCTCGTCTTCGATCGAAACCTGCGCGTCTGGAACGCGATTAAGAAACCTTCTCCGGCCGCGTTTTTCGAGAACCTCCTCCCCAATCCAGCCGACGGCTACGCGCGGCAGGCGTTCGTGATGTGCTGGATGATGCTCCCGCGCGGAAAACGCGCCGTCGCGGACGTCGCGCGGGCAATGACTCACATCTTCGGCCGTAACCTGGCAAGTTGGGACGAAGACTACCAGATGTTCACAAAAGGCTTCGGCCCCGTAAAACGGAAGCCCGCGACCGTGAAGAAGGTCGTCAAGATACCCAAAAAACCCGCGAAGCGGAGACGATGATGCGCGTGACCATTGGGCTGATCGTGATGGCGCTGGCGTGGCAGGCGGCAGCCGCACCGCCGCCTCCCCTGACAATACCAGTGACGACGAAGCCGACCTCGCGCCCCGCCGCAAAGCCCAAGCAGGCCGCGAAGGTCATGAACGGCGCCGTCCGCTTCATGGTGCCGGCCGATTGGGAGGAAGACAAGCGCGATGAGGCCGACAAGTGGGTGCAGTTCAAGTCGCCCGACGACGTGTCCACGATGCTCGTGCTGGTCACGCCGCAGGAGTATCCGATCCCCACTCACAAGGTGAACTTCATCGAGCAGATGAAGACGATCATCATCAACGGGATGAAAAAGGAGATGCAGGCGAAAGGGCAGGAGATCCTGTACGGCCCGCGATCGGAGACGGACGACCGCTTCCTTCTGCGGATACACACGCGATCGAAAGAGGGTCACGTCGTGATGGATTCGCTGCACGTCTACCGCGCGGCCGGCCTGGACCTGCTGATGGTCTCGAGCATCGTCAAGACCGACAAGCCCGCGGAGGCGGCGCCGATTCACACCATGGCTGAAGATACTTGTCTGAGCATCGTGCTGGGGAAGGCGGACAAGCGGCCTGAAAAGACGAACGATAAAAAATGATCGACCGGCTAGGAACCGGTCAGCTCTCGCAGTTGCCGCGCGGCCTCGACCTCGTTCTTCAGCTTCTGATACACCTCGTCGATGCTCACTTTGGCCGCCGATCCGGGAGCGAATCCGCAATCGGGATTCAGCGTAATGCGCTCCGCCGGAAGGTGCTCGAGTGCTCGCGTGACCCGGCTGACGATCTGCTCAGGCGAGTCGACCCTTCCAGGCTGCGTGCTGACGCAGCCGAGGCCGATCTCAAAATCATCGCGAAGGCGCCTCAAAACCGACAGATCGCCTGCCTCAGGGGCAGTGAACTCCATCGTCAGGTGGTTGACCTTCAGGGCGTTTAACTGGCGAAGGATCGGATCGTAACCTCCGGCGTGGGTGGCTTCGCCGCGGGCGCGCGCCCCGGCACGGCGGCAGAGGTGGACCGCCAATTTCAAATCAGAAAATCCATCCACGACCGCATTGACCATGTCGACGGCAAAGTCGGCGGCCCGGTCGGCATCGTCGTAGCCGGCGCGAACATCCGGGTCCACAAACAGGCACAGGTGCGGATCGTCAATCTGAACGATCGTCGCCCCCGCGTCGCGCAGCAGCTCGAGCTCGCGGCGTAATATCGGCACGCAATCGCGGACGAACGCCTCGCGCGTCGGGTACGCCTTGCTTGATTTCTCCGAATCCCACATTCGCTCCCCCAGCAGTGCCGGCGCCGGCAGCGTCGCTTTGATCATCCGCTTGGTGATTCGCTTCAGCAGCGTCACCTCCCGC
>JBBRIN010000129.1:0-8097 GCA_038221115.1 Tepidisphaerales bacterium | reverse complement strand
CCATGAGGAAAGGCGGTAGGTGGTATTCGGGTCGACCCTGGCCTCGGCATACCAACCGGTGTCGGCGCTGTCGGCGTGGATCATGACGCTGTGCGTGCCGGTGTGGCCGATGGAAGCCCACTCATGCCGGGCGTTTGTCGTCCCGCCGTAGTTCTTTGGAGCCCAACCCAGAGGCATGCCGTCTTTTTCATTCTCAAAAGACGGGTTGGAGAGAAGGTTGATGCTCGTCTCCACATTGGCGTTGCTCGTTGCTTTTGTCGCGTCGCCCTTCCTCGGGTTGGCGGCGAAGACGGCTTTGAGGAACGGGGCATCGTGATGCGCGGCTGCGATGATGGCGGCGTCGGTGAGCCCGGTTTCTTCCGGCGGCGGATTGGCGCCGTCAGTCAATGCTTTCTTAGGAGCCGCTGGGGCTTTGACGTTTTTCCCGGCGGGTTGGATCGAGGAGGCGTCCGGGCGCGCGGCGAGGATCTGGTAAAGCTTGGCGCCCGCTTCGTCGGATGGCGGCATTTCCGCGAGGGCGAGCAGGGCGGCTTTCTGAACCAGAGGCTCATGATCTTCCAGCAGTTTGCTCTTGAGCAGCAGTGAGAGCGTATCGGCGCTTCGCGGCATGACGGCGAGTGCATTTTTGCGCACGCCCGGCGACTTGTGGCGTAGAGCCGTGGTCACGGCCGCCGTTGCCGCGGCGTCGGAGCCATCGAGAGCGCCCAGGTCGTACAGGGCCCAGAGCGCGTGAATCGCCGCGGTGTTGAGGCCGATCAAGTCGACGCTCGGATCGTTCACCAACTGAACCAGCGCCGGCACGACGTCCTTGTTCCCTCGCTCGACGAGCAGGCGCTGCGCGTGCGTGCGCCACAGCATGTTGTCGCTCTTGAGGGCTTCGATGAGTTTCTCGGGCCCGGCGCCCGCGAGGTTCAGCACCGCGGATGGCTTGCCCGGCGTGTAAACAACGCGGTACACCCGCCCGTGACGTTTGTCGCGCATGTCGGTTTCGTAGGCATTGCCCTTTCCCTTTTCAAAGCCCTTGGGGATGGGATTGTGCTGGACGATGATGTTGTACCAGTCGATGAACCACACCTGCCCGTCCGGGCCGACGGCCGCCGCGATAGGCGCGGTCCAGTCGTCGTCGCTGCCCATGAGGCTGAAATGGTTCACCGCCAGGAATCCCGCGCCCATCGGTTCCATGGCAAACTGGCCAATGAGGTGCCCGGTCGGCTCGGTGACGAAGTTGATCCGATTCCAGTAATAGCTTGGATAGGTGCGCGCGGTGTAGAGGTCGGCGCCTGCGCCGGCGGTGTATCCACCGTGCTGAGCGACTTGGCGCACTTTGTCGGTGATGGGTGAAAAGTGCCAATCGTCGGCGACGGTCGCGGCGCGATGAGCTGCCCAGCCGCGCACGGTTTCGAAGTAACGGTTGGGGATGCCCAGGTAAAAGGCGGGATTGTGGTTGGCGGTGGAGGCAAAGACTTCAAAATCCTCCGAGAGGCCAAGCCCCCATGTGTTGTTGTTGGTGGAGCCTAGAAACTCCAGCTTCGACCCGTCGGGCTTGAAGCGGAATAGGCCCGCGCCGAACTTGATTCGCTCACCGCCCACCTGCCCATCGAAGCCCGAATAGCCGACCGTCCCATAGATCCATCCGTCGAGCCCCCAATGGAGATTGCTCGGGCCGGCGTGCGTATCCTTGGTTCCCCAGCCCGTGAACAGCGCGCGGCGCTCAGTAGCGTAGCCCGAGCCGCTGGTGTCTTTGAGGAACAGCATGTGCGGCGCCTGGCTGACGATCACGCCGCCGTTGGCGAATACCATGCTGGTCGGGATGCTGAGCTTGTCCGCGAAGACAGTAAATTTGTCGGCCTTGCCGTCGCCGTCGGTGTCCTGGCAGATCGTGATGTGGTCGCGCCCTTTTCCTTCCTCCTGCATCTCATTGGGGTAATCAAAGGTCTCGGCCACCCAGAGGCGTCCGCGCTCGTCGAACGCCATGCAGATGGGCTTCTTGACATCGGGATCGGAAGCGAAGAGCTTTGGCTCAAACCCGGGCGGGAAGGCCATGTGCTTCATCGAATCGGCGGGGTCGAGGGGGAGTTGGGCGGTGGCGATGTCGTCACCCATGGTGCCCCATTTTCCGCCGGAGATGTAGTTGGGGAGCTTGCCGGGACCATATTCGAAGGGCTTGAGCGTGGGCTGCGGCCCAAGCGCCCAATCCCCGGCCGCCCACTTCACGCCGCGCTCGATCAGGTTTTGCCAATCGGCGTTTGACCAGGTCCGCTCATCGTGGCCCCACGCCGTATAGAACACGCGCCCTTTTCCCTGGTTCCGCACCCAAGTCCAGGGCTCTTTCTTGTCACCTTCAACTCGGTAGCTCAGGACCGTGCGTCCCTCCTCGTTGTGATCCGCGTGAACGTATGTTTCATCCCAGCTCGTAACCGGCTTGAGCCCGCGCTCGATCGGGTGGTCCGGCTGCGCGATCGTTTCGGTAAAGTCGCCCGTCGAGTGGCTCTTGAACTTGGCGCCCATCAGCGCTACCACGCGGGGCGAGTTATTGAAGCAGGCGGACCCGCAGTGGATCGGGGTAAAGCCGTGGCCCGACTCGACGAAGTCGAACAGCGCCTTTTCCTGCTCCGGTGTGATCTTTACGATGTTGGCGTAGAGGAACAGGACGTCGTACCGATTGAGGTTTGCCGGGTCCAGCGCGTCCTCGGGGCGGTCCATGTAGGTGAAGTCGATGCCCCGCCGGGCCATCGCGGAATAAATCTGCCGGAGGCGGATGAGCGGTTCGTGATGCCCGTGGTCGCCGAGAAAAAGCACCTTGACGCGGCGCGGGACGGGATCCGATGGGGGCGCATCTTTGGCGATGGCGCGGGGCGCCGGCGAAAGGATCGCAAGCAGGGCGATGCACGTCATCGCCGCAAGCGCGCCGATCGAATACGAACAAAGGCGACGAGTTCGCGGGAGCAAATGCACCGATGGACCTCCGTGAGGTGGATTCGGAATCGAAAGGTACGACCGTGCTCGATTGGGCATTTTGTAGAATAAACGCCGCAAGTGGAAGCGCCCATGAACTTCTGCGAAATAGTATTGAACTTTTTCGGCTTACGCCCGGCGACGCCACCGCCATTGGTTTGACTGCCACGGGGCCTTATCATCCGCCCAGGAGATCACCGCCATGAATCGATGCTTAATCGGAATGTTCGCCTGCGCCCTGCTCATGTCCCTCTCCGCCGCCGCCGTCCCACCCGCTCGCCCCAACATCATCGTCATCCTCGCCGACGACGTCGGGTATTGCGACATCGGCTGCTACGGCGGCGAGATCCACACGCCTAACCTTGACGCGCTCGCGCATGATGGGCTGCGTTTCACGCAATTCTACAACACCGCGCGATGCTGTCCGACGCGGGCCGCGCTGCTCACGGGGTTGTACTCCCACCAGGCCGGCATCGGGCACATGACCGCGGCGCACAAGGATCTCGACGGCTTCGTCGGCGACCTGAACGACCACTGCGTGACCATGGCACAGGTGCTGAAGCCGGCGGGTTACGGCACGTACATGGTCGGCAAATGGCACGTCACCAAGGGCGTTGCGCCGGATGGACCGAAGAACAACTGGCCGCTCCAGCGCGGCTTTGATCGATACTACGGTACGATCCTGGGCGCGGGGAACTTTTTCGATCCCGGCGCGCTGGTTCGCGACAACACGATGATCAGCTCCCAGGCCGATCCCGAATATAAGCCACCCGAGGGGGAGCCGTACTACTACACCAACGCGCTGAGCGATCAGGCGTGCCGGTTGATCCGCGAGCACGAGCAGGGGGCCAAAGAGAAGCCATTTTTCCTGTACGTCGCCTACACGGCCGCCCACTGGCCCATGCATGCGCTCCCGCGGGACATCGCCAAGTACAAGGGTGTTTATGACGGCGGCTACGAGCCGATCCGCAAGGCGCGTTTTGAGCGGATGAAGCAGTCGGGATTGATCGATCCGAAGTGGGACCTGAGCGCGCGCGAGGGCGACTGGGACAAGGTCAAGAACAAGGAGTGGGAAGCGCGTTGCATGGAAGTGTACGCCGCGATGCTCGACACCATGGACCAGGGAATCGGACGGATCGTCGACACGCTGAAGACGACGGGCCAGCTCGACAATACGCTGGTGCTATATCTCCAGGACAACGGCGGCAATCTTGAAACCACCGGCCGGGTCGGCACCGACAAGCGGGGCGAGCATCCGACGCTGCCCAAGATCGGTCCGGAGGTCGTGCAGCTATCGGGCAAGCCCACGCAGACGCGCGACGGGTGGCCGGTGCTCGCCGGCACGAACGTCTTGCCCGGCCCCGCGGACACGTTCATCGCGTACGGGAAAAGCTGGGCCAACGTCAGCAACACGCCCTTCCGCGAGTACAAGCACTACGTTCACGAGGGCGGCATCTCGACGCCGCTGATCGCGCACTGGCCCAAGGGCATCGATCGCCGCGGCGAATTCGAACGCCAACCCGGTCACCTGATCGACATCATGGCCACATGCGTGGACCTGGGGCGGGCCGAATACCCCAAGCAATTGAGCGGGCACGAGATCACGCCGCTGGAGGGACGAAGCCTCGTTCCGGCGTTCGCGGGGAAGCCGATCCAGCGCGACGCCATCTACTGGGAACACGAGGGCAACCGCGCCGTGCGACAAGGGGATTGGAAGCTGGTCGCGAAGAACCCTGGCGGCGCGTGGGAGCTGTACAACATGGTCAACGACCGCACCGAGATGCACGATTTGGCATCATCGGAACCCGACAAGGCCAAAGCTCTGCAGGCGCTATGGGAATCGTGGGCGAAACGGGCGCATGTGCTGCCATGGCCGTGGAAGCCGGGTTACGGTCAAAAAGAGGAGCGCGCGGCGTCTACCGGTGCAGATGGGTCGCTGACGCTGCAAGCCGGAGCCGATGTGTCGGCGAAGGACGCGCTGGACATTGCCGGCAAGGGCATTGAAATTCACGCGACGATCAAGGACCTCGGCCGCGACGGGGTCATCATCGCCCAGGGTGGCGCCGCCGAGGGGTATTCGCTTTATATGAAGGGCGGGCACCTCACGTTCGCGACGCGCCATGGCAAGCAGTTGACGGTCGTCGCGGCAAAGGACGAACTGACCGCCGGGAACCGCAGCGTCGGCGCAATTCTCGGCAAGGATGGCATGGTCACGCTCATGGCCGATGAGAAGCCCATTGGGTCGGGCAAGGTGCCGGGGCCGATCAAGGCCAAGCCAAAGGCGGGGATGCAGGTGGGGCGGAATGCGAATGCCGCGGTGGGGGACTATGAGGCGCCGTTTGCATTCACGGGAGAGATCGGGGAGGTGACGGTGAAGCTGGTGCCGTGAGGTCAATCCTGATTTTCGATGGGGATCCGGCTCTCAATCGAGATTCCCGACGGTGTGTTTTGACGTGTGGGCAATAACGCGCGAGATAAAGTCGACGTGCCCATCGCAGAATCCGGCATTGCCGCGGGCCTCCGGGTTGGTGATCGGGTTCCCGTTGCCGTCAGGCGCCTTCATGTTTGCTCGATCGTGACGCCCGCTCAGCATGTTGATCACTTTTCCCGTCGTCGTATCGACGGTTCCAGTCGTCCACCAGGTGATGCACTGCCCGTCGTCCAGCGTCGACTGGTCCTCCTCCAACACAATAATCTTGTCCGCTGAGCGCCGAACCTGGGTGAGCTTCTTGCAGACGTCAGCCCCGCCGGGCTGCCGTGGCTGAAACCCGCTGAGCCCGTCCGCGGTCGGCGCGTTCGTCCCGCCACCGGCGATCCACCAGTTCATCGCGTAGCTAAAAGGGTACGGCCCCATGGTGGCGGCGTTCTGCTTGGGGCGGGCGTCGAACTGATCCGACGGGCACCGCAGCACGTCGAGCTTCGATTTGCTGAAGCTCAGGTACGGCTCAATCGGCGATTCGTCGATCCGCGCGAAGCGCGTCTTCTGCCACCACAGAAAATCCATGTTCGTGAGCTTTGCCCCGTCGTTCCAGGAGGTGTAGGGCAGATACCCCTTGTTCGCGTTCGAGTACATGATCATCGCCTGCGCGAGCTGGCGCAGGTTGCTCGCGCACTTCACTTTGTTCGCGCTCTCGCGCGCCTTGGACAGCGAGGGCAGCAGGATCGAGATGAGCAGGGCGATGATCCCGATGACCACCAGCAGCTCCACCAGGGTAAAGCCCGGGCGCCGCGACGGATGGCCGGCGCTGATGGGCGAAGAATTTTTATCTGAGCGGTTCATTGAACCTCCAAGGCTGGCCATCGGCGGACGCGAGCATGCAGATTTGCGGGAGGCTGGTTTGGCCCCGTCGACAAGCGGCTCTCTATGATAGCACGCAATTTTTCGCGACTCAAGGAATAAGTCGGGAAGGCGCATGCGGAATCCTTGAAATTCCGTGTCGCAACACCGATCGGCACTGGGGGTAAAACCTAGACCCGAGCGTCGCCTTATCGTTTGCCCGGTATTGGATTAGGATTACCCGCCATGCACATGTCCCTTGCCTTGGTTTCGCGCCGTTCCGCCTCTTTTGATAGACTGATCCGCGCCATCGTAGCCACGGTCATGCTGCCGCTATTGCTCGCAGCAGCGCCCACGGTCCCCGGGCCCAAGCATGATTCCGGCGCGCCCACCAGTAAGCCTGATCCATCTCCTGCCGAGGCGCTCCAAACCCTGCCCGGCTTTAAGCTTGAGATGATCCTCAAGGCCGATCCCAAGCTGAACGGCTCGTGGATCAATATGGCCAAAGACCCAGAGGGCAACCTTTGGCTCGGAGGGCAAAAGGGCCAGCCCATCACCCGCGTCTCCCTCAAAGGCGGCGCCGTCCTCAAGCAGGAGCCGATGACCCTCCCCATCAGCGAAACGATGGGCATGCTCTTCGCGTTCGACAGCCTCTATCTGAACGGAAACGGTCCGGACGATGCCGGCAAGACCGTGTTCGGGATGTTCCGCCTCACCAGCACGAACAAAGACGGCAACTACGACAAGGTGCAATTTTTGCGTGAGTGGGAGCACGGCTCCGGCGAGCACGGCGCGCACGGGATCGTCCTCGGCCCCGACAAAAAACTCTATGTCGTATGCGGCAATTTCACCGGCGTCCCCGCCGACAACGCACCGACCGCGCCTCACAAGAATTATAAGGACGATCTGGTCCTTCCCCGCGCCGAAGACGGCAATGGCTTTGGCGCCGGAAAGGTGCCACCCGGCGGCTACGTCGTTCGCATGGACGCCGACGGCAAAAATATCGAGCTCTTCGCCTCCGGGGAACGCAACACCTACGACATCGCCTTCAATGCCGACGGCGAACTGTTCGGCTTCGATAGCGATATGGAATGGGACTGGGGCATGCCGTGGTACCGGCCCATTCGCGTCTTCCACGCGGCCAGCGCCGCCGATCAGGGTTTTCGCGAAGGCACCGCCAAGTGGCCCGAGTATTACGAGGACAGCCTGCCTGCGGCCGTCAATGTCGGCATTGGTTGCCCGACCGGGGTCGGGTTCGGCTACGGCGCCAAGTTCCCCGCCAAATATCAAAACGCTTTTTACATCCTCGACTGGACATACGGCCGGCTGATCGCCGCGCACATG
This sequence comes from Tepidisphaerales bacterium, assembly GCA_038221115.1. Lineage (GTDB taxonomy): Bacteria > Planctomycetota > Phycisphaerae > Tepidisphaerales > Tepidisphaeraceae > JANXVV01. Next base: position 521 of record JBBRIN010000129.1, on the reverse strand, counting down.
AAGCCGCACGGCAGCACCTATACCGCGACGTGGGAAAACTTTGTCGCCCCCAAGTCGCTCCAAACCGACGGCGCCAAGACTCCGAATAACCTGACCGACGTGGTGATCGGCAACGACGGGGCGATGTACTTCACCGCGGGGGGCCGCAACACGCAGGCCTATCTCTACCGCGTCAGCTACACCGGAAATGAGCCGACGGCGCTTGCCGATTCTCACGAGGTGGACGGAGCCGACGCCCGCGCGATGCGTCATCAGCTCGAAGCCTTCCATGGCCATCAGGATCCCAAGGCCGTCGATACATCGTGGAAGTACCTGGGCAGCGCGGATCGCTTCCTGCGCTACGCCGCCCGCATCGCCGTCGAAGCGCAGCCGGTCGCCGAATGGAAGGACCGGGCCGTTGCCGAAAAGGACCCCACCGCCGCCCTCACCGCGCTGCTGGCGCTGGCCCGCCTCGGCGATTCGAAGACCCAGCCGGAACTGCTGAAGGCCCTCGGCAACTTCTCCCTGTCGGGCCTGGCCCC
>JBBRIN010000128.1:0-8110 GCA_038221115.1 Tepidisphaerales bacterium | reverse complement strand
GCGAAGCAGCGCGGCGGCGGCGATGGCGAAGTGGCTATTGCCGCTGGGAGATTACGCGGCGGACCGGGGGGTGTCACTGGTAATCGAAAACGCATTGTCGTTTCGTGACGCCAAGGAAATGTGGCTGATGATGGAGACGGTCAATCACCCGTCGGTGGCCTGTGCATGGGATGTGTTTAACGCCGCGCTGGTCGGCGAGGCTCCATCGATCAGCGTGCCGACGTTGAACAGCCGAATTCAGTACACGCAGGTGAAGGACGCGACACTGGGGGCGATGGGAGCGACATTATGCCCGCTGGGAACGGGCGACGTGCAAGTGCAGGTGTTTATGCGCAAGCTGCGCGGAATCGGTTATCAGGGTTGGGTGACATTCGAGTGGGAGAAGGCGTGGCTGGCGAACATCGCGGGCCCGGAGGAGTCGCTGCCGGCGGCGATCGTCAAGCTGAAGGAGTGGGGGGAAGAGCCGGTGCGCGAGGACAAGGCGGGCAAGAAGGCGAAGGCGGCCGTGGCAGCAGCCGAACCCGTGGCGACGTGATCGAACAGAAAAAAACAGAAGATGGCGCCGCTGCGGCGCCATCTTCTGGATTAAGCGGTCGAATGTCCGAAGCTGGCTTATTCGCCGGCGGGTACGGCTGTCAGCCGACGAACACGGGTGGCTTTAAGGCCCTTGTCGCTTTCCTCGGCATCGTAGTCGACGGTTTCGCCATCGGTGAGGGTCTTGTACCCTTGTCCCTCGATGACGGTGTGATGGACGAAGACGTCCTTGTTAGTTTGCTCGGCCTGAATGAAGCCGAAGCCCTTTTGGTCATTGAACCACTTGACCTTGCCGGTGGCCATGTGAAGCCACTCCTTTCCCAAATACCTGGCCGGGGGGGCGGGGAGAGATGCTCGCCGAGAGGTAAGACCGGCGGCCCCGAATTGAACGGCACTCACGACAGCGACGGGATGGCCCGAACGGCGGCGCTTCTGGTGCCCTGAAGCGAGCGCGGCCGAAAATAACCGACTGGTGCAGTTGGATGCAAAATATTCTGATGTTGTCAATAGTGCGGGCGTGAGGAATACCGGGTTATTCACAACTGGTCAGTGCAAATCGCCGGACGTTGCACCAGAACGGTGCGGCGCAATCTGTGGGGGTTGGGCAGCGCTGACGGGATCCGGGCACGACGCGCGCCGCACCATCGGCGTGAAGCAGTAAACACCGCAGAGAAGGTGTGTTATGGTCGGAAAACTCGCAAACCCTGTGGCGGCTAAAGGGCTCGGCATCAGGGATTCTGCTCATACTATACTTTGTGGACCTTAGCGTGATCTGCACGCTGAAAGAGGAGCCGGGATTGCCTGTACACAGGTTATCCACAATGGGCGGCCCTTGATTTTCGGTGGACAAACCTCAGACTGTTCCGCCCGCGGCACGCGCCCGCCGGAGGGTCTGAATTCGCGGCTGAATGAACCTTCTGGAAACCACCAAACTCGTGAAAAGCTACGGCGGGCGGACCGTTGTGGATCAGGTCAGCTTTGTCCTGGCGCAGCAGGAAATCGTCGGGATTCTGGGCCGAAACGGGGCGGGAAAGACGACGACCTTCCGCATGATCATGGGAATGATCCGCCCGGACAGCGGGGCGGTGGCGTTCGATGCGTATGACATCACGCATCTACCAATGTACAAGCGGGCTCGGCGGGGAATTGGTTATTTATCGCAGGAACGCAGCGATTTTCGCCGGCTTACGGTATGGCAGAACCTTCAGGCCATCCTCGAAACGTTGAACATCACGCGGCACGAACGAAACAAGCGGGCGAACCTGCTGCTCGATCAATACGGGCTGCTCAAGGTGCGCGATCAGCGGGCCGAGACGCTGAGTGGCGGCGAGCGGCGAAAGTTGGAAATCGCGCGGTCGCTGGTAACCCAGCCAAAGTTGATCCTGCTGGATGAGCCATTCAGCGGCGTCGATCCGATCGCGGTGGAGGATTTGCAGCGGGAAGTGGTGCGGCTGAAGGTGGAGTTTGGCAAGAGCGTGCTGATCACGGATCACAACGTGCCGCAGACGCTGAAGGTGTGCGATCGGGCGTTAATTATTAATGACGGCCAGAAGATCAAGGAGGGGACGCCGCGCGAGATTATTAACGATCCGCATGTGCGGGCGGCGTATTTGGGGAATACGTTCCGAGGCGATGAGTTTGATTGAGGGTGGGTGCGTGGTGCGGGTCGCCTGCAACCTTAGGGCGGCCGGATCGTCATTAGCGTATGGGGCGGGCAGGCACGGAGACTTTATGAAGCGATTTGTCGTTGGCGCGTTGTCGGGGTTGCTGGCATTGGCCTCGGCGGTGGGGGCCGACGATACGGAGAAGCTCATCTCCATCCTGCCGTCGACCCAACCCACGACCAAGCCTACGACGAAGCCGGCGTTGCCGCCGCTGACCGCGAAAATCAGCCCGGACGCGAAGGCGCTGCTCGATCAGATGACGGCGGCGTACGGGGAGCTGAAATCGCTGGAGGTGGCGGGGACGATCTCCTTTGACGGCGACATTGCCGGCAAGAAGGAGCAGGAGAAGGATGACTTCACGGGGAGTTTCGCCGCCCCGAACAAGTTTCGCCATGAGATGAAGGGGAACATGGTGGCGGGATCGACGGGGGAGAAGGCGTACGTGCTATCAGTGGAGGAAAACACTTATATTCAGAAGGAAGCGCCTAAGGACCGGGTGGCGGCAGACGAGGCGCCACGCGCGATTTGGGATGTGCTGATGACGCAGAATCCGTCGGTGGGGCTGGCCTTGGCGAGCGACATGACGCGGCAGTTGGTGGGGGCGGTGGCGGTGTCGGCGGCATCGATGATCCCGGACGTCACCCCGGAGATGCTGGAGAAGGGGACGGAGGTGAGCAAGGTTTCGGAGGTGAATGTGGGTGGGACGGCGTATCCGGCGCTGAAGGTGTCGAACGCGATGACGGAGTGGACGCTGGCGATTGACCCGAAGACGCACCTGTTGCGGCAGGTAATTGTCGATCAGAAAAAGCTATTAGAGACGGCGGGGCAGGTGGATGTGAAGAAGGCACTGCTGACGCTGGATTATGCAACGGTGAAGCCGGGAGCGAAAGTGGCGGGGGAACAGTTCGCCTGGGCAGCGCCGGCAAATGCGCGGGAACTGACGGCGACGGCAGCGCGGCATGGCGGCGGCTCCGGAGAGGTCGCATCGCCTTTGGTGGGGAAGCCGGCGCCGGACTTCAAGCTGCCGGGGTTGGATGGGAAGGACGTGAGCTTATCGGAGCAGAAGGGAAGCGTGGTGGTGGTGGACTTCTGGGCGACGTGGTGCGGGCCGTGCGTGGAGTCGCTGCCGCATCTGAACAAGCTGTACGAGGACAAGAAGGGGGCGGGGTTGAAGGTGCTCGCGGTGAGCGTCGACCAGGACCGGGCGAAGGTGCCGCCGTTTGTGGCGGAGACGAAGTTGACGCTGAAGGTGCTGCTGGATAGCGATGAGCAAAGCGCCGCGGAGAAGTACGGCGTGACGGGCATCCCGCAAACCGTGGTGATTGGCAAAGACGGAATGGTGAAGAAGGTGTTCGTGGGGGGTGATCCGGAGGCGATCGCCAAGGCCGTCGACGAGGCGCTGAAATAAAGCGGTGGATGGGAAGGGCCGATAGCCTACAGCAGGAAAAGATTCTTAAGCCGCCCGCGACGCAACACGTCCGCGGGCGGCTCGTTTTTATCACGCACATATAGGGGATAACCGGCCTGATAGACCGAAAGTCGTTCCATTGCCACGACGATATAAATGGTAGGTCGGCCTACGGGCGCATTTTCTGCACGCCGGCTGCATGTCTGAAGGAGCGCGGTCTTCAGAAGGTTGTGGGAGCTCGCCGAATGAACGAGAAGCTGGTCCAGCAAATCAGGCAATGCAGCACGTTGCCGTCGATGCCGGCAATCGCATTGCAGGTACTGGAGCTGGCGCAGAAGGACGACTCGGACATCGCGGAGATTGCGAAGGTCATCACCAAGGACCCGGCGCTGTCGTCGAAGATCCTTCGGACGGTGAACTCGAGCTTTTATGCGCGGAACCAGAAGGTGGCGACGATCAGCCACGCGCTGGTGATCCTGGGATTGCAGTCGGTGAAGACGCTGGTGCTGGGGTTCACGCTGGTGAGCTCTTTGTCGAAGCAGAAGTCGATCGGCTTCAAGCATCTGGACTATTGGCGCCGGAGCATTTACGCGGCAACGGCGGCTCGAACGATCGCCGGCCGGGTGGCGCAGGTGCAGGGGGAGGAGTGCTTCCTGGCGGCGCTACTGATGGACATCGGCATGATGGTTCTGGACCAGGTGCTGGGGGAGGAATATGGGCGTGTCCTGGCGAAAGCGGCATCACATGGGGATCTGACCGCGGTGGAAGACGCGGAGCTGGGGATGAACCACGCGCAGGTGGCGCAGTTGCTGGCGGAAATGTGGAAGCTGCCGCCGGTGTTGGCGGTGCCGATGGCGCACCATCACGATTCGAATGGAGTTGAGGACGCGATGCTGCGGGAATTGGCGCGGGTCGTGGAGCTGGCGGGGCGGTGTGCGGACGTGTACGTGGACGAGGAGGCGGCGGGGGCGATCAAGGCGGTTCGCGAGTCGTGCGCGGCGCATCAGGGGATGTCGGAGGCGGACTGCGACAAGCTGTTGGAGGAGATTGGCGAGCGAACGCGCGAAGTGGCGCCGCTCTTTGAGATTTCGGTGGGGAACGTGAACTTCGACGCGATCCTGAAGAAGGCGAACGATACGCTGATCGAGCTGACGCTGAATACGCAACGGCAGGCGGCGCAGCTTCAGGAGCACGCGAACACCTTGCAGGTACAGGCGGCGAATCTTCAAGAACAGGCGGCCGAGCTGCAGGTGCAGAACCAGCAGTTGAAGGTGCAGGCCACGACGGATGGGCTGACGGGGTTGGCGAATCGTGCGACGTTCGACGCATTTTTGCGCGAGGCGCTTTCGGTGTGTTCGCGGGCGGGGCGGCCGCTGGCGCTGCTGTTGTTTGATCTGGACCGCTTCAAGTCGATCAACGATGCGCATGGGCATCCCGCTGGCGATGCGGTCCTTCGGGCGGTGGGAAAGACGCTGCTGACGATCATTCGCAAAGGTCATATGGCGGCGCGCTACGGGGGCGAAGAGATGGTGCTGGTGCTGCCCGGCGTGAACCGGGCGCAGGCGGCGACGTTTGCGGAGCATGCACGGCGCGCGGTAGAGGCGCTGGCGGTGTCGCACGACAATCGGAACATTCCGGTGAGGACGAGCATCGGCGTGGCGGTGTATGAGCCGGGCGGGCCGTTCCATCAGGCGGAGCATCTGGTGAAGGCGGCGGACCTGGCGGTCTATGCGGCCAAGCAGGGGGGTAGAAACTGCGTGAAGGTGTTTGGGATCAAGCCGGCGGCGCGAGTGGCGGCACGGAAGTCGGCCTGATCGGCAAGCGATCAGGGGGCGGGGTATTTGGGCGGGCGACCATTCAGCACTTCGACGATGTCCCGCGTGACCCAGCTCATGTTCTCGATCGCGGTGTAGGTCCGCGCGGCGATGTGGGGAGTGAGCAGAACGTTGTCGAGGCCGAGGAGGGGGAAGTCGGGGGTCGGGGGCTCGGGGTGGAACACGTCGATGGCGGCGCCGGCGAGGCGCTTGGAGCGGATGGCCTCGGCAAGTGCGGCGGCGTCGAGCACCTCGCCGCGGCTGGTATTGAGAAGGATGGCGTTCGGCTTCATCATCGCAAGCTGCGGGGCCCCGATCATGTTCTCGTTGCCGGGGACCATCGTGACGTGAAGGCTGAGGACGTCGGATTGTTGGTACAGGGTGGGCTTGTCGACGGCGGTGGCGGGGAAATCGAGTTGAGAGGCGACGTCGAGCAGGTCGTTGTAGATGACGCGCATGCCGAAGCCGCGCGTGGCGATATGGCCAACGCGGCGGCCGACGCGGCCCATGCCGAGGATGCCGAGGGTCAGCTCGTTGAGCTGCACGCCGCGTTGGGTGTCGCGGACGCGCTTGAACTCTTTGGGCGGGTAGACGGCGTCCTTGAAGAAGGCCCAGGGGCGCAGCAGTTGGAGCATGTAGCCGAAGACGAAGTCGCCGACCGCCCAGGTGTTGGCGTCGGGGGTGTAGACGACCTGAACTCCGCGGGCGCGGCAGGCTTTGACGTCGATGTTTTCGAGGCCGACGCCGCCGCGCCCGACCACGCGGAGCTTCGGGGCCTTGGTCAGCATGGCATCGTTCACCCGGGTGTAAGTGCGCACGATCATGCCGTCGGCTTGGGCGAGTTGTTGGTCGAAGGTTGGGTCGGTGGTGGGGAGTTCGATGACGTTGGTCTGGGTGCGCAGCCAATCGAGAGGCTTGGCGTCGGAGCCCTCGGTGACGAGGACGACGGGGCGGTTGTCGGGCATGAGGGGGTTGTAATGGATGGGGGCAGGAGGGGGAAGGGCTGTGTTTGCGGTGGGATTGCTAGAGGGTGGGAACGAGTTTCTGGCCTCGGGCGACGGGGATGCCGAGCGCTTTGAGATATCGGCGGCGAATGAGGGTGCGGAGGCGGTCGATCTCGGCGGTGGGGGCGGGCGACTTGAGGCGGATCACGCCGCCGGCCTTGGTGCGATGGCCGCCGCCTTCGCCGATGCCGCGGACGAGGCGGGCCATCAGGTCGCCGGCGGACCCGGTGGTGCTGCAGGTGCGGAGGCTGAGAACGAGCTTGCCCTCGTGTATGCCCAAAACCAGCGCCCACTGCGCCTGGTCGAATCGGAGCAGGAGGTCGGCGAGGACGGCGGGCTTTTCGAGAGAGTCGATGGGGCCCAGGTGAGAGAAGACGGCATTGTCGTAGTAGGTCGCGTTGGTCAGGCCCGTGGTGAGTGCGGCAAAGTGGGCGCGGGGGAGGTCTGCGTAGCGCATGCGGTAGAGCTTGCGCGTGTCGGCCTTGAGGGTGAGATTGGATAGGGCGATGTTGTCCAGCTCACTGGGTTGGCCGGCGGCGCCGGCGAGATCGGATTCGATGGCGTAGAGCAGCGTGGCGGCCAGGTCCGGTTCGATCGCGGTTTCCAACTCCATGAAGTAGCTGAAGACGATGGAGGTGGTTGCGCCGACATCGGTGCGGATATCGCAGAAGGGACACTTGGGCTTTCGACCGCGGCCGGGGCGGTGGTGGTCGATGACTGCGGTGGGGGCGATGTCGGCGGGCAAGGGGTTGTAGGCGAACAGCGGCTGCGTATCGAGCAGGACGATGGCATCGTACTCAGGGAGCTTCGCGTCGTCCCATGGAACGGGGGTGAGATTGGTTTCGCGGAAGAAGACGTCGTTGATGCCACCGCCGAGGCGGCCTTTGAATGAGACGCGGACCCTGGCGTCGGGGAGCTTCAGGGTGAGGAGGGTGCAGAGGCCGAGCGCGGCGCCGATGGCGTCGGGGTCCGGGTGCTCGTGGGCGGTGACCAGGATGTTGGTCTTGCCCGCGAGGAGCCTCAGGAGCTTGCGCGCATGGGGCCGGCCGCGCGCGTGGCGCTGCACGGCGACGGCGGACCCGGCGACGGTCTGAACGCAAGCTTCAACGAACGAGGTCATGCGGGATGGCGCCTCGGAGGTGGATCGGAGAGGCGCACCGTGGGCGGACGGCCGCGCACGGTCGCCGTCGACCGCTCCGTGTTTAGCATCGTCCTGGGGGGCGCGGGACATAATGTTGGGGATTGTAGGGCCGATAATCGAGGGGAGGAATGAGGGAAGAATGCCAGACGTCGGGATAAGGAGAGCGCCGTCATGCTGAAGTACTCCGAAGCATCTGGCCGATGATTCGGGGTACACAGATTCTTCGGTCGCCAAGGCTCCCTCAGGATGACATCTGATGCCGCGGCGTTCGATTTGCTTCAATGGAAATCCCTGGATGAGAGGACGTAGCCGGGCAGGAGGTGGCTGAGATCTGTCAGGCGTTTGGCCATGACGTGGATCACCTGGCCGTCGCGTTCGATGTAGCCGTCGGCTTGCAGAAGGGCGGCGTGGCGAGCGGCGGCGCGGTGGCGGTCGTACAGGTCGGGGCGGACGATGATGTTGACGATGCCGGTTTCATCCTCAAGAGTTTCAAAGACGATGCCGGACGCGGTGCCGGGGCGCTGGCGGATGAGCACGAGGCCGGC
>JBBRIN010000127.1:0-8127 GCA_038221115.1 Tepidisphaerales bacterium | reverse complement strand
CTGATTTTTCGCGGGCGCGGTTTGCCGGATCGCTGGAGTGCTCGGTCGGGTCTTCAGTGGGTTCGTCGAACATGGGGCATCGTGCCGTGAGTTATTTTGCATCCATCACGATTTTTGTTTCGGCGCTGATCGGAGTCTTGGTTGTGCGGTCGGCGCCGAGGTCGGTGGTCATGTCGCCGCTGAATTTTTCGTTCATCTCGGCGGCGAGGATCCAACCGGTCTCCTTTGACACCTTCATCGTGCCGGAGAGGTCGCCGGCGAGTAAGTAGCTGATCTTGTGACTGCCCAGGTCGAGGGGGGCGGCGTCGGGGTTGCTGGCGAGCTTGCCTTTCAGGGCGAGCAGCGCGACGTCGCCGGTGACTTCTTTCAGGGTGAAGGTGTTTTCCATCGTGAGGGGGATGCCTTTGCTCATGGAGATCTTGCGCGTCCAGGATTGGCCGACGGAAACGGGCTTGTCGGGGTAGAGGGCGAACATGATTTCCATGTTGTCGCGTACGGCATCTTCGCCGAACTCACGGCGGATGCTGCGTTCGATGACGGGTTTGGCGGGGGTTTGGGGCAGGTCGAGTTTTTTGAGGATGCTATCGACCATGGCGTCGAGGCCGGTGATTTGACTGATCTTGCCACTGGGGGCGACGTTCATGATGAAGGTTTGGCCGGCGAGGGCGGCGAAGCCCTTGGCCCTGGGGTGGATCTGGGCAGGGGGGTTGGCGGAGTCGTACTCGATGTTATCCACGGCGCTGGTCTGCTTGAAGGTGATGGTGTCGAAGGTGACTTTGACGGTGGCAATGTCGTCGGCGGCGACATCGAGCGTTTCAAATCGATAGCCGAGGCCGATGCTCTGGTTCACGGACTGCGGCGTGCCGTTGATGGTGTTGGTGACCTTTTGCTCGATGGTGGTGTTGAGCTTTTGAATCTGGCCCTTCGTGGGGTGTAAGCGCAGGTTGACGGTGTCAGCGGCGCCGGCGGCGAATGAGCCGCAGACCGATAACAAAAGGAAAAGGCGAATGGCGAATCGGTAGGGGGGAAAGGGGCGGGAGGCAGGCGATGACACACGCAGAAGCATGGACGCTCCTTGGGCAGAATCGATTGAGAGGCGGCGGCCCCACACCCGTTGATCGGCAGGTCAGGCGGGCTTCACGATCTCGAACGCCGCTTTGGTATCGGGCGCCAGCTCGAACAGTTTTGCGGTGTGGGAGACCTTTAGCAGTTCCTGGAGGTATTCGGGGTGGGAGATGACCATTTTGCCGCCGAGCTCGGTCATGCGTTTTTGCAGGGCGATCAGCATGCCGAGCGTGGCGCTGCCGACGTGCTTGACGTGCTTGAAGTCGATGACGAGGCGTTTAGCGCCTTCATCAACCAGGGTGTTGATGGCGGTTCCGATGCGCTCGACCTCGTGCATGGAGCCGAGGTTGGCGGCCTTGAGGCGCACCATCGTCACGTGGTCCTGCTGCCGCACCAACAAGTCCGCGGTCTCGTATTCCATGGCACTCCGGACGTTAAGTCTGCCCACTATACCGTCAACAGGCGTGGTTGTGATGCAACTCGCCTAAAAGAGAACCCCGAGTGGTCCTCGGGGTCTCAGGGGAAATCGTGTTATCGGCGACTGCGAATTACTTGATGAAGAGCATCTCGCGATAAGTGGGAAGGGGCCAGAGGTCGTCGCTGACCATGCCTTCGAGCTTGTCGGCGGCCTTGCGGACTTCGAGCATCGCCGGGAGGACGTGCTCCTTCATATGCTTGGCGTGGACGAAGGCGTCGCCGTCGTGGTGGTGGCCGTGGTTCTTTTCCAGCGAAGCGATGGCCCGCGTCAGGTCGTTGATCGAGCTGACGAGTGTGCCAAAGGCTTCGAGTCCGCCGGGGCTGGAAGCGCCGGCGGCCTTGGCGGAGGCGATCGACTCGCCGACCTCCCGCTGGTACCGCAGAGCCGCCGGAAGGATCATGGTGCGGGCCATCAGCAGCGCCGTCTTGGCCTCGATGTCGATCGCCTTCACGTACGCTTCGGCGAGGATGTTGAAGCGGCTGGTCAGCTCCTTCTCGCTGTAGACCTTGTACTTGGTGAACAGCTCGATCGTGTCCTTGCGGGTGACGACCGGCAGCACGTCGGTCGTGCTCTTGAGATTGGGCAGGCCGCGCTTGGCGGCTTCCTCGTGCCATTCGTCGGCGTAGTTGTTGCCGTTGAAGATGATCTTCTTGCTCTCCTTGACGATGGCGGGGAGCAGGCCCTGAATGGCGGTGTTCAGGTCCTTGCCGCCCTTGATCGCCTTTTCCAGTTCGGTGGCCACGTAGTCGAGCGACTCGGCAACGATGGTGTTGAGCACGGTGTTGGCGCCGGAGATGCTGGCGGATGACCCGACGGCGCGGAACTCGAACTTGTTGCCGGTGAAGGCAAAGGGCGAGGTGCGGTTGCGGTCGCCGGCCTCCTTGGGCAGGGGCGGGAGGACCGATACGCCGGTGATGAAGGTGCCGCCCTGCTTGCTGGTTTTGGGGGCGCCCTTCTCGAGCTGGTCGTAGACATCCTGGAGCTGGTCGCCGAGGAAGATCGAAATGATGGCCGGCGGGGCCTCGTTGGCGCCGAGGCGGTGGTCGTTGTTGGCGCTGGCGATCGAGAGGCGCAGGATCTCGCTGTACTTGTTGACCGCGCGAATGACGGCGGTGCAGAAAACCAGGAACTGGGCGTTGTCGTGGGGGTTGTCGCCGGGGTTCAGCAGGTTCTCGCCGGCATCGGTCGACATCGACCAGTTGTTGTGCTTGCCGGAGCCGTTGATGCCGGCGAAGGGCTTCTCGTGGAGCAGGCAGACAAGGCCGTACTTCTCGGCGGTCTTGCGCATCACCTCCATGCTCAGGTTCTGGTGGTCGGTCGCCAGATTCGAGTTCTCGAAAATCGGCGCGAGCTCGTATTGGCTGGGAGCCACCTCGTTGTGGCGGGTCTTGACCGGGACGCCGAGCTTACAGAGCTGCGCCTCGGAGTCCGCCATGAAGGCCAGCACGCGCTCGGGGATGGACCCGAAGTACTGGTCTTCCAGTTCCTGGCCCTTGGGGGGCGGAGTGCCGAAGAGCGTGCGGCCGCAGGCGATCAGGTCGGGGCGGGCGTAGTAGAAGTTTTTGTCGATGAGGAAGTATTCCTGCTCGGGGCCGACGGTGGTGAAGACGTGGCCGGCGGACTTGCCGAAGAGCTTGAGGATGCGGATGGCCTGAGTGGAGAGGGCCTCCATCGAGCGGAGCAGGGGGGTTTTCTTATCGAGGGCCTCACCGGTCCAGCTCAGAAAGGCAGTGGGGATGACGAGGGTCGACCCATTGGGGTGCTCGGCGATGTAGGCGGGGCTGGTGGGGTCCCAGGCGGTGTAGCCGCGCGCCTCGAAGGTGGCGCGGAGGCCGCCGGAGGGGAACGAGGAGGCGTCGGGCTCTCCCTTGACCAGCTCCTTGCCACTGAACTCCGCCAAGGCCGAGCCTTCGCCGGTGGGGGAGAGGAAGCTGTCGTGTTTCTCCGCGGTGATGCCGGTCATCGGCTGGAACAGGTGCGTGTAGTGGGTGGCGCCGTGCTCGATCGCCCAGTCCTTCATGGCGCTTGCGACAGCGTCGGCGATCAACGAGTCCAGCGGCGCTCCAAACTTGATGGTCTTCTGGATGCTCTTGAAGATGGGCTTGGGGAGCCGCTGCTTCATGACGTCCTCGTTGAAGACCAGGGACCCAAACAGGTCTTTGATGTGGGTGGTCTTGAAGTCAATGAGATCAAGCTTGTGCTTGGTGCTGACGATCGATTTGATCGCATCGTGGCGAACGTTCGAACCCATCGGGGTCTCCTCGATATAAGAATGACGGCGGTAGGGGAGCGCGAAGGCGTCATCCTGCAATTAAAATTGCCCAAGTCAAGATGGCGAAAGCCCTGCGAGTGCCCTGAGTGATCCTGATGCAAATCGCATGCAAGGTTGGTTTCTGCATGGAGGAAGGGAATTGAGTGCGCTCTTTTTAGGCAGAGTTGGGGTTTACCCGAGAGCACTGCGTTTTTTGCGCGCGACGGGATCGGATCGGTGGCCGGGGCTACGATATAATCTGACTCATTGAGTGCCGCGCTTATGGAGGCGTCAGATGGTGCCAGCGACATCGGCGATGGTGGGGCCGGAGAGGCCGTTGACGGCTGAGGATTTGGAGGGGGATTTGATCCAGCCGGGGCATCGGGTCTCTCGGGCACCATGAGCGGGGCAACCTTCACACTTACCGGCTTCGGAGACGAAACCGCTGGGGATGTGGTCCTCATTCACATCGAGACCAAAGTGTCTGCGAGCGTGAGTCTCGACGGCCGAACGATCACGGGAACGTTTCGGGTCTTGGAACGGAAGCTGCTCGGTGACGAAACATGGACCGGCCACTTCAGCGTCAAGCGGACGCATGGTGGATGAATGCGTATGCGTGTTGTTGTCACCCGATCTTGGACCAAAGTTCGGCGGGAACAAAGTGCGCCAAGTGCTTCACGTTTGACGTGGCGATGACCAAGTCCCCGAGGGGGAGGCCGGAGATCCGGACCTGGGCCGACAGGATCACATCGATGTCCAGTGCGTGACGATCCGCGGTGGGCAGCCCGGCCTGACGTGTTTGAGCCCACAGTTCTGCCGCCAGTTGCAGTGCCGGGGACGCCAGGGGAAGAACTCTTCCCGGAACTTGGTTCGTGAAAGCGGACAAGGCGGTCAACGCGAGGGACTTTTTCAGTCGCAGCAACTCGCGTCGCAACTCATAGGTGACGATTTCGGGGACAAGGATTTGGACGCCGGCGGCCAATCGCTCGGTAAGCCAAGCCCTGCACCGGTCGGCTTCCGGGATTCCTTGTTCCTGAAACAGCAACCCCAGAGGTGATGAGTCGAGAATGATGATCTTCTTCATGGATTCTCCCCGCATCATTCCTGGGGGAAGGGCGTTCGCGCGTCTGGCCCATCGGTTTCGCGGCGGTTGCCATTCATTTCTCGCTTGAATTCCTCAAATTCTGACTGACGGCGGGCGATCTCCGCGGGATCATCGGTCGCCGTCTGCCGCTCCCATTGGTTCAGGATGTCGATGCTGGACTGATTCGCCCGCGCCTGCGTCGTCAACTCGTCTTGTACCGTGCCGGCAGGCGGCAATGCGCCGGCGATTAGGCGCTTCACGAACTCCTCGGCATTTACACCATGTCGCTGCGCTTCCCGGTTCAGGCCTGTTTCCATATCAATCGGTAGTGTGATCGTCATTTTGCGTGAACCTCCATCTCTGTGTCTCTGTCGGGCTAATTGTAGTGAGTTGAGTGCCCGCATCAATCGCGGGTCCGCGCAGGAGACCTGTATTCTCGGCGAGCACGCCCGCCGGCTATCCATGAAAGGCTTTTGCAAGTCAACGAAAAAATCTCCTGATCCAGGCATTGGCCTGAGTCAAACTTCTTCTTCTGGATCACTTCAATCCGTGCACCGGTGAGGACGAGCCGATTCTCTCGGCGGTCACAGCTATCCATTTGTGCGGGCCTTTTTCGATCAACTCACTTAAAAGGCGGTCACAGTTACGCGTCCGGTGCGGGCGGCCCATTTAAACGTCGGTCTCACTCGGATCGTTTTTCACTGCGACCCGCGTGGCCATAGCCGGCTGGGGCTGGCCCGTTCCCGGACGAGAGTCATCCTTGTTTTTCAGTTCTTTTGTTTTTGGTTTTAGCTTGTCTGTTGTCGAGTTCTCCTGTTGCGGATGTTTTGCGGATCCCGGCCTTGGCGGCGGAGTCTCCGAGTAATCCTGGTCCTTCTTCCACAGCACATAACCGATCAGGCACAGTTGATGCGCCACGTTGATGTACCCGCGGTTGCGGTTGTACTCGCCGCCCTTGGTGTAGCGGTCGAACACGGCCCGCATTCTTGGGCTTTTCCTCACCGCATTGCGGGCGCCTTCGATCCATGCCCACTTCAAGGTTGTTCTGCCCACCCGGCCGACGTGCCGACCGATCGGCGCCTCGCCGGGATGATCATCTCCGCTGTCATCCGCGATGGGCGTCAACAGGCTGTAGCTGGCCAGATGTCTGGCATCGGCGAATCGCTCGATCCTGCCCACCTCCGCCAGGATCGTGTATCCCAGAATGGTTGACACACCCGGCAGTGTCATCAACCGCCGCGCCACCGGTTCACGGCGGACGATCGAGCGGAACTGCCGGCTCGCCCTGGCCACGCGCGATCGAACCTGCTCCAGCAGATCCAGGTAACTTGTCAGTGTCTGACGACCGCTGTCACGCATCGGTGTCGCCGGATCGGCCAACATCGCCGACAACCACAGCCGGCCCGCGCGACCGAACAAATCCGACATCTGGCAGATCAAACCGTGCCGATGCAGCGTCGCGTGAATCTGGTTCTTCAACCGCCTCTGCATCTGCACCAGCGAACAGCGCTGCCGAAGCAACTCCCGCAGGTCCCTCACCTCCGGTGGAGCACACCACACCTCCCACCACCGAGGCTGCTGGCCCCACAACTCGGTGAGCAGATCCGCATCCCGCTTGTTGCTCTTGGCCAGGCCACGCGCATCCCGCCACGCCGCCACCTTCCGGCTGCTGGACAAATGGGGCTCCAGCTTCGCCAGCCTCAGCTCATCGCTCATCCATCCCCACCCGAAGGTTCCTTCCAGGATCACCGGCGTTCCCGCGGGCCAACGGGACAGTTCCTCGCGCAACAAGCCACGGTCTTGGTGATCCAATCGTCGCCGCCAGATCACCTTCATCGATCCATCCCGACCCGTTGCCGAGCTGAAATTACGATGGCAATCCAAACCGACGCACGCTAACTTTGGACTCATCCGATCATTCATGGCTGTCTCCTTGTTAGAAATTCCTCACCGGGCATCGTAACGCCCGGCAGGGAGACAGCCTTTCATGCGATTAAACGGGGGGCATCTCAGCACGCGGATGAACCCCGCGAGCCCTCGTGGTTTACCCATGCTCGCGCCGGCGGTAGCATGCGATTGAGCCGCGCGATTAGACGCGTTAGAGGAGATTCGGATGACCCCGCAAGACGTGCTCGATTTGTGCCAGGCCAAGCAGGTTCAGTTCATCGATCTGCGGTTCATGGATTTTCCCGGGCTATGGCAACACACGACGCTGCCGATCAGCGAGCTGACGGTCGAGAGCTTTGAACATGGGTTTGGGTTCGATGGGTCGTCGATCCGAGGGTGGCAGGCGATCAACGAATCGGACATGTTGCTGGTGCCGGTGGCCAGCACGGCGCGGGTGGATCCGTTCATGATCCACACGACGCTGTCCATCATCTGCGACGTGCGCGATCCGATCACGAAAAAGGAATATTCGCGCGACCCGCGGTCGATCGCGCGGAAGGCGGACAAGTACATCAAGAAGACGGGGATCGCGGACACGGCGTACTTCGGGCCGGAGCTTGAATTCTTCGTGTTCGACCATGCATTCTACGATCAGGGGATCAACTACGGGAAGTATTACGTGGGAAGCCAGGAGGGCATCTGGGGGCGCGGCGACGAGGATGTTTCCAACCGCGGGTACAAGGTGCGGCTGAAGGAGGGGTACTTTCCGACGCCGCCCATGGACACGCTGCAGAACATTCGATCGGAAATGGTGGCGACGCTGATCGAGATGGGGATTCCGGTGGAGGCGCATCATCACGAGGTGGCAACGGGCGGGCAGTGCGAAATCGACATGCGTTACCAGGACATGGTGACGATGGCGGACAACGTGATGACCTACAAGTACGTGTGCAAGAACATCGCGGCGCGGCACGGGAAGGTGGTGACGTTCATGCCCAAGCCGTTGTTTCAGGACAACGGGTCTGGGATGCACGTCCACTTTTCGCTGTGGAACGGGGACAAGCCGTTGTTTGCGGGGAACCGGTACGCCGGGCTGTCGGAGATGGGGTTGTTTGCGATCGGCGGGATTCTGAAACACGCGCGGGCGCTGTGCGCGCTGTGCAATCCGACGACAAACTCTTACAAGCGGTTGGTGCCGGGATATGAGGCGCCGGTAAACCTGGTGTACTCGAGCCGGAACCGGTCGGCGGCGGTGCGGATTCCGATGTACAGCGAGAACCCGAAGACCAAGCGGGTGGAGTTTCGGTGCCCGGACTCATCGTGCAATCCGTACCTGGCGTTCAGCGCGATCGCGATGGCGGC
>JBBRIN010000126.1:0-8145 GCA_038221115.1 Tepidisphaerales bacterium | reverse complement strand
GCGGCGGCGGCGGTGGGCGCCGCCGCGCGCCTGGCCGGTGGGCGGGGGGGGGGGGGCCGCTAGTGGCGCTGGGGGCGGGGGAGATGCCGCGGAAGGTGGCTGTGTCATAATGTCCTCGTCCGTTGATATAGGTTATACATCTTTAGACTACCGGAACGGGGGCAGGAAGCGATTATGAAGGTGGGCGGAGGTTATCAGGGGGCGTCGAAGGCAGCGGCGGCAACGGGGAAGTGTCAGTTGAATTGCCAAACGATCGGGGGGCTGCGACGTATTGTGGGTTGAGGGCTGCGTTTTTGGTCGCCGGTTCGCCGGGACCCATTGGCCCTTTTGGATCGAAAGTAGTGATGGCGGCGGCAGTTATGCCCGTCGGCCCGTGGAAGGAAATGCATGATTGCAGTGTGGCGTCGGTCTTCGGGGGGATTCAAGCTATCGGTCTCGGCATCGGTTGGGGGGGTGGTCTGCCTCGTTGCACTGGCGTTCTTTGCCAGTCAGTACCCGCGCGGTGCGCAGGCGCGTGGGGCGGCGTTGACGTCGGCGCCGGCAGCCTCGGGGTCAACACAGGTATCGATCGCGAAGGGTCCGGCGGCGGCGATTGCGACGCGCTTTACGCGGGATGTGCAGCCGCTGATGCAGAAGTATTGCTACAACTGCCACGGGGGTGGAAAGCACAAGGGGGATATCACGCTCGACAAGTTCACGAGCTTCGAGCATGTGATGGCGGACCATGCGACGTGGGAGTCGGTGGACGATCAACTGTCGAGCGCGGCGATGCCGCCGGATGACAAGCCGCAGCCGACCAAGGCGGAGATGAACCTTCTGGCCGTGTGGGTACACGATGCGATTAACTTTCGCGACTGTTCGGGGCCGCGCGATCCGGGGAAGGTGACGATCCGCCGGCTGAACAAGATTGAATACTCGAACACGCTGCGCGATCTGCTCGGGGTGGATGTGAAGCCCACGGCGGATTTTCCGGCGGATGACACGGGGTACGGCTTTGACAACATTGCGGACGTGCTGTCGATGTCGCCGCTGCTGGCGGAGAAGTACCTTTATGCGGCCGAGGGCGCGCTGGACAAGGTTATCGTCACCGAGGGGCCCCAGCGGCAGTTCGCCAAGATCGAAGCGACGCGGATGACCAGCACCGCGGGCGGCAACAGCGTGAACGACTCGGCGTGGTCGCTGGGCAACAACGGGGAGCTTTGGACGAAATTCGATGCGCCGGCGACGGGCGAATATGAGATTCGCGTTCGCGCGTACGGGATTCAGGCGGGGCCGGATCCGGTTCGCATGTCGGTGCGGGTGGACGGCACGAACCTGCGGCTGTTTGAGGTGAAGGCGACCAAGGAGAAGCCGGAGAATTTCAACCTGGCGACGACGATGCGGGGTGGCGAGCACAAGATCAGCGTGGCGTTTTTGAACGAGTTTACACACAAGGCCGAAAAGCCGGCCTATCGCAAGCTGATCCTGGATTCGATCACGCTGGACGGGCCGAAGGTATCGGCGACGGCCGTGCTGCCGCCCCCGACGGCTGGGCATCGGGCGCTGATTTTTGCGACGGCGCCGAAGGATGGAACTGAGGCGGAGGCGGCGCGGAAGGTGATTACGAAGTTTGCCAACCGCGCGTTTCGGCGGCCGGTTGCGGAAGATCAGATCACGCGGCTGATGGCGCTTTTCAGCGAATCGCGCAAGGCGGGTGACGGCTACGACCGCGCCTGCAAGACGGCGATGACGGCGGTGCTTTGCTCGCCGAACTTTTTGTTTCGCATTGAGCCGGCGCCAGGTGGAACCAAAGACAAGGTATTCGCGATCGACGACTACGCGCTGGCGTCGCGACTGTCGTACTTTTTATGGAGCACGATGCCGGACGACGATCTGATGTCGTTCGCGGCGGCGGGCAAGCTGCGGCAGCCGGGCGTCATCGAGGCGCAGGTGAAGCGGATGATGGCCGATCCGAAGTCGCAGGCGTTTGTCGCCAACTTCGCCGGCCAGTGGCTGGAGCTGCGGCTTCTGGATGATTACGAGGCGGACCCGAAGCGATTTCCGGCGTTCAACAAGCAGCTTCGGACGGCGATGAAGATGGAGACCGAGCAATACTTTCACGCGCTGGTCAACGAAGACCATAGCGTGCTGGAGCTGCTGGACTCGAACTACACGTTCGTCAATGAGCAGCTCGCGGCGTTCTATGGATTGCCCGACGTGAAGGGCGAGAAGTTTCGGAAGGTGACGCTGCCGGCGAACTCGCATCGGGGTGGTGTGCTGACGATGGCCGGGGTGCTCACGGTGACCGCGATGCCGAGCCGGACGTCGCCGGTGAAGCGGGGGAAGTATATTCTTGAGGAGATCCTGGGGACGCCACCCCCTCCGCCGCCGCCGGATGTGCCGGCGTTGAAGGAGCAGAAGAGCGACAAGGACGGGGGCAGCTTGCGGCAGCGGCTGGAGGCACATCGAACGGATCCGACCTGCGCTTCGTGCCACAAGCGGATGGACCCGCTTGGATTTGCGCTGGAGAATTTCGATGCGATCGGCAAGTGGCGCGACAAGGATGGAGAGACGACGATCGATCCGTCCGGTGTGCTGCCAAATGGCAAAAAGATCGGCGGGGCGGACGATCTGAAGAAAGCGCTGCTCGAGCGCAAGGATGATTTCGTCCGCTGCCTGGCCACGAAAATGCTAACATATGCGGTCGGCAGAGGCGTTGAGCCATACGATCGATGTACGATTGACGACGTCTGCGCGAATGCCAAACAAAGCAATTACCGGTTCTCCAGCGTGTTGATCGGCATCGTGAAGAGCGATGCGTTTCAGAAGCGCCGGGCAGAGTAACGGCGGGTCTTGGTGTTGAGGTTTCACGTTCTGCATGCGAGGTTTTCATGAGCAAGTGGGCGATATCCCGTCGGACGATGTTACGCGGCCTGGGCGTGGGGATGGCGCTGCCGCTTTTGGATGCGATGATGCCCAAGGGCATTATTGGCGGTCTGGCTTCGGAAGCGGCGGGCGCGGTCGGCGGCGCGATCAAGGCGCCGGTGCGCATGGCGTTTCTCTTTCTGCCGAACGGGATGTGGATGCCGAACTTCACGCCGACGGCGGTGGGTGCGAACTATGAGCTGACGCCGACGCTGGCGCCGCTGAAGAAGTTTCAGAAGGATTTCAACGTCATCAGCGGCTTGTCGCTTGACGCGGCCCGCGCACACGGCGACGGCGCCGGCGATCACGCGCGTTCCGCAGCGGCGTTTCTGACCGGGGTTCATCCCAAGAAAACCGGTGGCGCCGACATTCACCTGGGTGTGTCTGTCGATCAGGTGGCGGCGCAGAAAATCGGGTCGCAGACGCGCATGCCATCGCTCGAACTGGGTTGTGAGAAGGGCAAGACGGCCGGCAGTTGTGACTCGGGGTATAGCTGCGCGTACTCGTCGAACCTGTCGTGGCGCGGCGAGCAATCCCCAATGCCCAAGGAGGTGGACCCGGCCGCGGTCTTTGAACGGCTCTTCAAAGCATCCGACTCGGCGGCGTCGGCCGGCGCGGCAGCGAAGCGATACGCCCTTCGCAAAAGCATTCTCGACTTTGTCGCCGACGATGCGAAGAACCTGCAATCGAAGCTGGGAAAGGACGATCAACGGAAGCTGGACGAGTTCACGACGTCGATCCGCGAGATCGAGCAGCGCGTCGAGGCGGCGAAGAATCACCCGCCGCAGCCGATGCCGGACGCGGCGCGGCCCGCGGGGATTCCGTCGGACTTCACCGAGCACCAGCGCCTGATGTACGACATGCTGGCGCTGGCTTTCCGCATGGACCTGACGCGCATCAGCACGTTCATGATCGCGCACGAAGGATCGGATCGCCATTACCGCGAGCTGGGCATCAACGAGGGCCACCACACCTGCTCACACCACGGCAGCGCGCAGGAGAAGATTGAGTCGATCAAGAAGATCGACCTGTATCACATGACGCAGGTGGCGTACTTCCTCGAAAAGCTCAAGAGCATTCCCGAAGGGAACGGCACCCTGCTCGATAATTCGATGATCATGCTGGGCTGCGGCATCGGCGACGGGGATCGGCACAACCATAACGAGCTGCCGGTGCTGCTGGCGGGTCGTGCGGGTGGAGCGCTGAAGCCGGGCCGGCATATCCGGTTCCCCAAGGACACGCCGATTTGCAATTTGTACCTTTCGATGCTTGGGCTGATGGGAGTGAAGGCGGATCGGTTTGGCGACAGCACCGGACCGTTGGGTGAGCCGGCCTAGAGTCTCAGGGAGACGACAATGCCAGTGATACTAACACCAGAGACTGTGAAGCGGATCGAGCAACGCCTTCAGCAGGGTGGTTATGCCTCGGCGGACGAAGTGGTGCGGGAGGCCTTGGAGCTCTTAGAGCGCGAAATGAAACTGGATGATGAAACGCTCGACGCGATTGATCGTGCAGAAGACGCGGTCGACCGGGGGGAGTTCGTCGACTGGAAAGACGCTTCCGCGGCGTTGCGTAGCAAGTATTTACCCTGAGCGTGCCGAATGCCGACCGGCCCGCGGCCCAGAATCAGCAAAACGGCGCTCGCGGAATTGGAAGGGATCTTCCAATACATCGAGCGCGGCTCGCCGCAGAACGCGGTGGAAGTCATCGCCCGCTTGCTCGACGCCATTGATGCGCTCATCGAGTTGCCTCCCATCCGGCACAAGGTTGTTGGGCGCAGCCGGAAGCACGGCTCCACGGTGCATGCGTTATCGGTCCCACCGTTCATCATTTATTATCGTGTTGACGTCAGGGAAGGTCAGCCGGAGCCGACGGTGCTAACGGTACGGCATGGCAGGCGCAGACAGCCGCGACGATTCGACTAATGCGTCTGCAAAAGCCCATTTTCTTTGGGCGCAAACTGACAACACCTTTGGTGCCCTCGGGTAGCGATGGTACAATCTCCCCCGCCCAAAGGAGGGCGATGTCGGGGGAGAGAATGCCGGCGGGTTTCACGTCGCCGCGGCAGATGGCTTGCCGAATCGAACGGATGGTTCGTGAAGCGGGCTCTGCGTTTCGGCGCAAGGACTTGCGCTCGTTCATGAACACGGTTGTCAGTGGGTGTCCAGGAGCGCGCGTGCATGTCGGATCAGATCGGCGGCAACGGACAAAACGGCAACGGCAAACCCACGAGCCAGGCTCCAAGCCCGAGGTACATCGGCATCGACCTGGGTACGACCTATTGCGCGATGTCGTGGCTCGATTCACATGGGACGCCGGTTACGATTCCCAACGCTGAGGACGAGACGACGACGCCATCGGTGGTGCTGTTTGAGCCATCGGGAGAGGTGATCGTGGGGCGCGAGGCCAAGCGGGCGTCGCTGGTCGTGCCGGATCTGGTGGCGGACCACGTCAAGCGCGACATGGGGGAGCCTCAGTACCACAAGCGGATCAACTTCCGATTTTATTCGCCGTCGAGCATCAGCGCGCTGATCCTCAAGAAGATCAAGCAGGACGCGGAGCGGCGGATCGGGCCGGTCGCGGGCGCGGTGATCACGGTGCCGGCCTACTTCGACGAAAAGCGGCGGCGCGCGACGGCCGCGGCGGGGGAGATCGCCGGGCTGCGGGTCATCGATATTCTAAACGAGCCGACCGCGGCGGCGCTGGCGTATGCGTTCCGTGACTTCGTGAACAATGGCGGCCGTGCGGATGATGCGGTGATCCGCGCGATCGCGACCACGGCGCCGCACGTCGCCGTCGTGTATGACCTGGGGGGCGGCACGTTCGATGTCACCGTACTTCGCATCTCGGGCGATGACCTGACGGTATTGGCGACCGACGGGGACGCGGAATTGGGCGGCCGCGACTGGGACGACTGCATCGTCTCGTGGGCTTGCCGGACGTTTAAGAAGCAGTACCACAGCGACCCGCGGAGGGACCCGCATAGCCTGCAACAACTTGTCTTGGGCGCCGAAGAGGCAAAGAAGGATCTGTCGCGCCTCCCGCGCACGCGGCTGATGGTCACGCACGCGGGGCAATCGCTGGCGATGGAGCTGACGCGCGAGGAGTTTGAGCGGATGTCGAGCCATCTGCTGGATCGCTCTCGGCAACGGGTGGCGGACGTGATCGGCCAGGCGGGCCTGACGTGGGGCCAGGTACACGAGGTGCTTGCCGTGGGCGGATCATCGCGGATGCCGATGGTGCTTCGCATGCTTCGCGACGTCAGCGGGAAGGAGCCGAATTGCTCGCTGCCGCCTGGAGAGGCCGTGGCGCATGGTGCGGCGATCCATGCAGCCATCAAGGCTGTTGACCTTTGGGATGCGCAGCAGGCGCAATCGAAAGCACCGGCTGCCCTGATCGCGCCGCCGATCCCTCAACCGCGTCCGGTCGAGCCGGAAATGCTTGACGAGCCGATGACGCCGGCCGACGTACACGATCCGTTTTCGGGCATCCAGGGGGAGGATGATCCACTGCCGGTCGATGACATCACTAACCCTGTCGACGATTGGGAAGACGAGGAGGTCGCCGACCCGGAGACTGAAGACGGGGCGCGGGAGGACCTGCTCGAGGCGGCGTTGTCCGATGAGACGATCGATCTGTCGCTCACGGACCCCTCGCAGCAGTTCGATCCGGGGGTGCGCAACACGTTGCGGCGGGTGAAGAAAACGGATGTCAACGCGCACAGCCTGGGCGTGATCGTCACGCGCACGCATGGCGGGCGCGGGAAATCGGTGCTGATCCCGCGGAACACCCCCCTGCCGGCCAGCGCGACCAAGATCTATGGCACGATGAAGGACGACCAGCCGGAGGTGATCATCCGGATCGTCGAGGGCGAGTCGATGTACGTCGACGAGTGCGCGACGCTCGGCACGTGCCGGATCACGGATCTCCGCGAGCAGCTTCCGAAGGGCTCGCCGGTTGAAGTCACCTTCACCCTCGATGCGAGCGGCCGGCTGCACGTCCGGGCGATCGAGATGACCTCGGGGCAGTCGGTGACGACGACGGTCCAATGCGACGCGGGCATTACTCAGGAAAAGATCGAGCGCGCCCGAGAGGCCATCGAGCGAATCTCCGTGATCTGACGTTTTTTGCAAGAATGGCATGACGACCGCCACCGCCCCCCTACCGCTTGAACAACGCTCGCCCGCCGGGGTTTGGACGCCTCAACGGCTTAAATCGCTCGATGTCTTTCGCGGCATCACGCTGGCGATGATGCTGCTGGTCAACAATCCCGGATCGTGGTCGCACATCTACGCGCCGCTTGAGCATGCGGCGTGGGACGGCTGTACGCCAACGGATCTGGTTTTTCCGTTCTTCATGTTCATCGTGGGCGTTGCCATCCCGCTTTCGATCGCGGCGCGGCGACGACGAGCGCTCGAGGCGGGCACCGACCCGGCCGCGGTGAACGGGCGGCTGGCGCTGAACGTCGTGCGCCGGGGGTTGACGATCATCGCGCTTGGGCTGTTTCTGCACCTCATTCCGAGCAACTCGGAAAATGGTTACCACAACCTGGGGCACCTTCGGCTGTTTGGGGTCCTGCAGCGCATCGGGCTCTGTTACATCCCGGCGGGGCTTTTGTCGATCTGGCTTGGCTGGCGCGGACGCGCGGGCATGATCGTCCTTCTGCTGGTCGTTTATTCGCTGCTCATGCTGCTGGTCCCGGTGCCGGGCTACGGTCGTGGCAACCTGTCGATGCTCGGCAACCTCGCTGCTGATGTCGATCGCACGATACTCCCGCACCACATTTACACGCCTGACTACGACCCGGAAGGGCTGCTGAGTTCATTGCCGGCGATCGCGACGATTCTGCTGGGCACGCTCGCCGGTGACTGGCTGCGCACGTCGCGCGCCCCGATTGAGAAATCCGCTGGGCTGTTCGCCTTCGGCGTGGTCGCTGCGTGCGCGGGCTACGTTTTGGATCACGCGTCGATGCCGATCAACAAGGCGCTGTGGTCGCCGGCGTTCGTGCTTTACACCGGCGGACTGGCGCTGCTGGGACTGGGGTTTTGCCATTGGCTTGTCGACGTGCAACGGCGCGACAGATGGACGACTCCGTTCGTCGTGTTTGGCGTCAACCCGATCTTCGCGTTCGTCGCCTCGGGGATCGTGGGGCGGCTGCTGGTCCGGATCGTCTGGCAAAGCCCGGCCGGCAAACCGATCGCACTTCGCACCTGGCTATACAGCAAGTTTTTCACGCCGCTG
>JBBRIN010000125.1:0-8179 GCA_038221115.1 Tepidisphaerales bacterium | reverse complement strand
GTCTTGCCCAGGCCCATGTCGTCCGCCAGACAGCCTCCAAAAGAAAAACGCCGCAAGAAATCAAACCACCCCAGCGCCTCGCATTGATAGGGCCGCAACTTTCCCACGAAGCTTCCGGGCGGTTCCTGCGGCGCGATGCCTTGGAAGTTCCGCAGCTCGTCGCGCGTCCGAACAAACGCTTCGTCGAAGGTGGCCTGCGGCTGGGCGGCGAGCAGAGCGTCGAGAATGCCGACCTGCGTGCGGGCAAAGCGAAGGTTGTCCCCCCGTGCCTCGCCAAAGCCGGCGAACGGCGCATATTTCTTCAGCCATTCCTCCGGGAGCAGCCCAAAGGTGCCATCGTCCAGTTGGAGGAGAGACTCGCCCTTTCGCAGCGCCGCCAGCAGGCGCGGGAGCGGCGCGCTGACGCCGCCAAAGTCGGCCTTGATGTTCAGGTCGAACCAGTCGATGCCGCTGGTGACGTCGAGCGAGAAACTGCCGGCGGTGCGATATAGCTTTCCCTCGGCCTCGACGTGCCAGTCTTCGTTGAGCAGCCCGCGAATGGCGCTGGGAAGCGCCTTGGGGGCGATCTGGGCCGTGAGGCGATCGGCCGTATGGTCGAAGACGTCCCGAAACCCCGCGCGATAAAGCCGTTCGACCGCCGCCGCTTCGGCATCCGCGTCGCGCGGCACCAGCACGCGGGCCTTGCGGTCGTAGATGCCCACGCCGGCATCGGTTGCCTTGGCAGTCAGATCGCCGTACCCAAACGAAAGGTCGCCGACGAGGACATCCACCGCCGAAGAGTAGTAGCTGCCGGAAGAGCGGCTGCTCTTGCGCACCACGAGGCGGGGCCGCATGGGCCTTACGTCCGGGCGTACGGCAAGTTCCTCAGGCAACTTCAGCTTGGGAAGATGAGGCGCCGCATACAGCTCGGCCAATAATTCCTCCGCCTCGTTGGCGGGAACGCGCGCGCTGTTTTTTCTTCGCAGCGCGATGACCCATCCAAACGCGCCCGAATCGTCAAACGGCGCGACGAGGCCATCGGCACTAAAGACGTGTCCGCGCGAGGTCAACATCGCCGGTGCGTCGAGAGGCATTTGCTCGGTGGCGTCCCCTTCGCCGCGCCGCAGCGAGCCCTGGATTAGATAGTCGCCGTCGGATTGTCGGTAAACGTCGATCCACAGCCGCCATGGCCCTGCCTCGTCCCATCGAAGCGGCTGCGTTTCGGCGAACGGCTCCTCGTCGTTTCGAAGCACATACAGCCGGCCCGTCTGGCACAGGCGCGGGAGAAGCACCGTGGCATGGGCGTCGGTCAAGACGCGCTGCTGCGGCGCGCCGTAGGCGTAGTAGCCGTATCCGCTTCCATCCGGGGTGCCCGCCATCAACGCCAGAATCTGCCGGTCTTGCTCATCGCGAACCTTCGACAACATCTCAATCGACGTGCCTAGCGCGGCGGGCTTCTTCCAACCCCCGTCCTTCTTCGGTTCGCGGCTGAACGTTCGAATCACCAGCCCGTTGCCGGCAAGCGTCCGCGAAACATCGATCGCGTACAGGATCTGCCGGTTCACCGGCCAACTCCTGTCCACCGCTTGACTGCGCGATTGCTCGGTGCGGCGGACTGATTCGAACAGCGGCTTCCATGCAAACCGGGGCGCCGATGCCGGGCCAATCATCCTGACTGCTTCGGCCGACGAAACGGCGCGCGCAAGGCCGTGCGGCGGAACGATCCCCCACTGTGACGGCATCTGGTGCTCCCCGAGCTCCGGGAGGTCGCGCACCCGATCCACCAGCAGCACGCCGCGCTGGCTCAAAATGCCCTCCAGCTCTGCCTCCACCAAGGCGGTCAGCAAATGAGCGCATGGGCGCGCGCCCGCCGCGAAGTGCGCACAATTGCAGTTGAACAGCACGTCGCCGGCGGTGCAGGTGAACATCACTTGATGTTGAACGCCCCGTTCCACGCGAAGATCGGTAACGACGTAAACCTCGTGTGCCTGCCACACCCGAACTTCCGTCCTCTCCATGATACGATTCGCGATGAAACGCTCCTCCATCGATAGCTGAGCGGATACGCGATCCGAGATTTGAGGGCTGGCCTTTTGCTTCACAGGCGGGATTCTATCCAGCCGCGCGCTTTCCGAAATACCCCGATCGGCCCGCGACAGGTTATCCAGATAATAACGACTCACTTCGCCAGCGTGGCGACCAGCCGCCACACCAGGTGCGGACTCAGCGGCCGACCCTGCGTCTTGTTAAACTGATCCACCAGCGCATCAAAGCGCTTCGTATACGGCAGTCGGTCCCGCTTGCCCATGTCGGCTCCCACCAGCGCTTTGAGCGCGCCGCGATCTTCCGCCGAAGCAGCCGGCGGCCGGCTCTTCGCCTCGCCAAGCTTCGGAAGCTTGCCTCCCTTGCGCAGGTTCAGCAGGTGCCGCCACACCTCCTGCCTCGTCGGCTTCGGATCGAAAGCCCTGGCGTACCGCCCGTACAGCGATTCGAAATGAGGCGTATAAGGTAAGTCGTCCGCCGTCCGCCCGATCGCCTCATATGCCTTGATCAACTCGTCGCGCATCACGCTCGAACGTACTTCAACCCCCGCAAAGAGCCCCCCCACCGGCCCCTTGGCGTCTTCCATCGACCCCGAACTCTGGTCTGCACCGGCGCGGTCCAGCAAAAGCAGCACGTTCCCAAAAGGGTCTTTCACCGTCGCTCGAAACCCGCGCGAGATCGGGCTCGGTGGCGACACAAACGTCAGTTTTAACTCCGCGCGTCGCGCATACAGATCGCGCACGCTATCGACCAGATAATAAGTTGCTTCCGCCGGAAGATCGGGGTCGGCGTGAAGGACCAGTTCAGTATCCGCGTCGCGGAGCTCGAGCGTGGCAAGCCGCGCGTCCTGCTTGATCAGGCGCAGCCCCAGGGTATCGCGATAGTAATGGACCGCGCTATCCAGGTGCGGCACGCGGAGGAGAATGCGGTCGATTTTGCGGAGCATGGCGGGGTTACGACGCGTGATACTCCATTGTGCGACTCGGAGGCGGTGATTTCCACCATTTACGGATGGGCACGCCCATTGCACACTCTATTTCCGCACCCATCACCCACGGAGAGACATGGCCCGCAATTCTGAAACGCCCAAGGCCTTCGGGTCGTCGCGGTTGGTCCAAATCGCCGCCGCCATCGTCATGATCTGGGCGCTGCGCTACGCCAAGGAAGTGCTGATCCCGATTGCGCTGGCGGTGCTGTTCTCGTTTCTTCTCGCCCCGCTCGTCAGCCGGCTCGAGCGCGCCAAGTTGGGACGCGTTGCCTCGGTCCTCATCGTCGTCCTTCTGACGTTCGCCGCGCTGGGCGGAGTGGGCTATGTCGTCGCCGGGCAGATGCGCGATCTGTCGACCCACCTGCAGGAGTACTCAACGTCGATCGGGCGGACCATCAAGAATTGGAAGGCGCATCCCGGCGCCTTGGGTCGCATGTCCGATGCAGTGCAACAATTATCCCATGACGTCGCGGCATCTCAGCCGACGACGCAATCGTCCTCCGTGAATCCGCTGACCGGCGAGCGCCTCAGCGGCGGCGAGATCCCCAAGTTCCGGATGGAGCCGCCCGAAGCTACGGCTCTCGAGACGGCGTATGCGACCTTCGGGCCCGTCATCGAGGTGGGCGCGACGGCGTTCATCGTCATCGTCCTCTCCATCTTCATGCTCCTGAACCGCGAGGACCTGCGCGATCGCCTCATTCGCCTCGTCAGCCACGGCCACCTCAACGTCACCACCCAGGCGATGGACGAGGCCACCACCAAAGTCAGCCGCTATCTTCTCATGCAGGCCATCATGAACGGGTCGTACGCCCTGCTCGTGACCACCGGCTTGTACTTCATCGGCGTACCCAACTTCCTGCTCTGGGGCCTGCTGGCCGGTTTGCTCCGGTTCATCCCCTACGTCGGTCCATGGCTCGGCGCCTCCGTTCCGGTGCTGTTGTCGTTCCTCACGCTCGGGGCCACGCGCGGCTTCCTCACGATCGGCATGTACGTCACGCTCGAGATCATCGTCAGCAGCGCCATCGAGCCCTGGCTCTACGGCGCTCACACCGGCGTCTCGGCCATCGCCATCCTCGTTGCCGCCGCCTTCTGGGCATGGGTCTGGGGCGGCGTCGGACTACTCCTGGCCACCCCGCTCACCGTGCTCCTCGTCGTGGTCGGTAAATACGTCCCTCAGATGGAGTTTCTCAGCGTACTGCTTGGCGACGAGCCCGTCTTCGACCCGCCCACCCGCTACTATCAGCGCCTGCTTGCCTCTGATTCGGAAGAGGCGACGGAACTTGTCGAAGAATACTGCAAGGTCATGCCCACCCCGCAGCTTTACGAAACCGTGCTGATTCCGGCGCTCGCCGTGATGCATCGCGACTGGTACCGCGGCCGGATCGATGACGACCGCGCACAGTTCGTGCGCGGGGCGATGAAGGAAGAAATCGAGGACCTGGTCGCCGCCCCCCCCGCCCCGCCGACTCCCGACAAGGATGCCGAATCGAGCGTCGTCCAGCCCACCACCATGGCCGGCGCCGAAAACGTCCAGGTGCTTTGCCTGCCGGCACGCGACGAATCCGACGAGATCGCCGGGATCATGTTCGCCCAGGTGCTGGAAAAAAATGGCTTTAAGGCCGAGGCGGTGTCCGTCACCGCTCTCGCCAGCGAAATGGTCGAGCTGGTCGGTCAGAAGAAAATCGACGTCGTCGTCGTTTCCGCCCTGCCGCCGTCGGCCGTCGCTCACTCGAAGTACCTCTGCAAGCGACTGCACCAGAAGTATCCCGAACTCAAGCTAGTCATCGGGCTGTGGACGGCAAAGGGCGATCTGGAAAAGGCAAAGCACCACATGACCTGCGGCGACAAGGACAAGGTTGTCGCGACGTTCGCCGACGCCATCGCTCAGGTTCAGCAGTTCGCCCACCCCGTCGTCTTGACGAAGGAGGGTGAAGCGTCGTCCAACGCGAACGCGATGGGGAGCGGCGGGCCGGCGCAGTCTCAACCGGTGCGGACCTCAACCGGGGACGCCGCCGCCGTGGCCGCTCGCTGAAACGCACATGGGCAGGCACCGAATCCTGTACTGGACGCCACCGTCCAGGCGGCGGAAACGCTCTTGGTGAAGATGCTGCCAGCGTAAAGAAAATTACCTCCACACCGGCGCCGGCCGGTGATACGATGGCTGGCACCACCCCGGAGGACCCCCATGCATCTGACAGCCGTTCGGACGATTCATCCCGACGAGTACCCGCTTCTGGCTCAGGGGAAGGTGGACCCGAACGACCCGCGGGGGGTGGAGGTCTACGACCACAAGGGCCAGCAAGTGAAGGGTCCGGCGTTGGTGGCGTTGATGAAGCAACTCACCAGCGGATCAGCGACCAGCTCGCCGAACACTTCCCCCAATCCACAATCGAACGAACCGCGTCCGGCTTCGCGGTAAAGCACCCCGCTGCCCTCGTCCTTTAGTCACTGAGTACTGCGCGCGTCACCCTTTCATCGCTTCCACGCCGCCCATGATCTCCGAAAGCTCGGTGGTAATCTGACTCTGCCGCGCCCGGTTGTACCGCATGGTCAGTGACTTCACCATCTTGTCCGCATTGTCCGTGGCCGATTTCATCGCGATCATCCGCGCCACATTTTCGCTCGTCGTCGCATCGAGGAACGCCTGAAACAGCGCCGTCTTCACCGTGCGCGGCAACAGTTCATCCAGCAAAGACGTCGCATCGGGATAAAAATCGTATTGCGTCTGCACGTTCATCGCCGCCGTACCCTCCGGCTTCCCCGTTTCGGCCGGCTTCACCGTCGCCAACGGCAACAGTTGCATCATCTCCGGCTTCTGCGAGCCGGCGCTGATGAAGTTGGTGTAGGCGACATACACAGCGTCGACGCGAGCATTCACGAATTCATCGATAAAGTAATCCGCGACGCGCTCCACCTCGTTGAACTTCGGAAGGTCGCCGAACTGGTCGTATCGCTCCCGGATCGCGCGCTTCTGGTAGTTGAAGAAGCCGATGCCCTTCTTGCCTGAAACGTAAAGCTCGATCGTCTTCCCCGCCGCTTCCTGCTGGCGAATAAAAACGTTCGACGCGCGCAGGATCGAGCCGTTGTAAGCGCCTGCCAGCCCGCGGTTGCTGGTCAGCACGATGAGTGCGATCTTGTTCGTACGGTCCACGTCGGTCGGCTGGCGCAGCAGCGGATGGCTGACATTCCCCACGCTCGAGGCCAGCTCCGCCACCAGCTCGCGTACCTTCCGCGTATAAGGCTTGGTCCCCACCGCCCGCTTCAGCGATTTCTGAAACTTCGCCGTCGCGATCATCTGCATCGTCTTAGTGATCTTGCGGATATTCCGCACCGCCTTGCGGCGCTTCACGATTGCACGAGCTTTTGCCATGGGCGGGGAGTATAGGGGGCAGAGGAATTAGAAGCCAGAAGCCAGGAGCCAGGAGAAAAGAAAGACCCGCGGAAATCAATCCCGCGGGCCTCTCTGCATTCTCTTCTGGCTACTTGCTCCTGGCTCCTTGCGACCTCACACCCGATACACATGCATCTCGTAAGGCTGGAAGTTATCCGCCAGCGTGTCGCCTGACGACGACACCGTTCGGTTTTCTCCCGTCACTTCAACCGCGCGGGTGCCGGTGCCGGGGAGCGTGATCCTCACGCCGTAAGAGGCGGTGTGCGAGTCGTTCAGCACGAAGAAGTACCGGTGCCCGTTGTAGTCGCGATACGTCGCCTCAAGGCCGCCCGGCAGGTTCAGGTACGGGTTGTTCGCATCGCTGCCCGAATTCAGCACCTTCGCAAAGCTCGTCACCTTCGCATCGGTGACCGCCATCTCCGCCGCCACGTCGGCCGGCGTCCCATCGCCCAGGTCCGGGTTAAACGCCTGCGGGAAGTACACGATCCCCTTCGCTCCGTGAAGGATCGCATGCCACACCTGCCCGCGATATTCAGCGGGGGTGGGCGCCCGCGAATTCGTCGCGTTCGTCTGGTTCAGCCGCTGGTTACTCGTGCCTACGTACGCAAACTGCTTCTTCCCGCCCGACGCGATGCGGATCCGATCCACCGCGTCCCCTTCATTGAACTTCACGCTGGACGTGTACTGATCGGACGTCACCGCGCCCTTGTCGATCCACGTCGGTTGGCCCCACGCGGCCAGCGGGTACACGTCGTTGCTGATCCAGTCCGCCGCGCTGAATACGCCGCGGTAGTACGAATCGGTGTGGGCGTCGATCGCGCCCATCGCCGTTACGCCCGCCACGTTCACCAGGATCGGCGTATTCGGATTGCCCGCCTTCCACGTGTTGTAGATCGTCTGCAGCTGGGCGGGCGAGATGTTGTTCACGTCCGGCTCATCCGGCAGCTCATACGCCAGCAGATTCGGATCGCTCTTGTCCAACGCGATGTTCTGCCGCGGGTTGCGGATTTCCATGAAACCCCCGCGCTGCACGTTCAGGATCCAGTCTTCCATCCACGCCGGGTTGTCGTAGAACCCGATCATCGTGTTGATCCCGCGCGCCTTCCACGTCGAAAACGTGTTCGTCGCCTGCAGAAACGTCGCAATGGTGAAGTACCCCGTCGTTTCCGCCGGGTTCCACGGCGCCGATGACCCCGCGCTGCTCGCGCCGCCGCCGTCAAACGTGGGCGGCAGGATCGTCGTCCCCTCATCGCTGTAACCCGAGAGGCCGCGGTTGTTGTAGGCGCGAATGCGATACGTGTAGAGGACGCCGGGCGTCACGGTATCGACGAACGAGTTGGCATTGGCCGGCAACACCGCAACCAGCGCGTAACTTCCGCCGGCCGCCTTTCGCTCCAGTGCAAAGCCCGATTCGTTCTGCGAGTTGTCCGTCCACCGGATGTTCGCCACCGTGCCATTGGCCAGCGCGATCACGCCCCACGGCCCGTTCGGCACGCTCGTCGCATTGCCCGGCAAGGGATTCGGCAAGGACACATTGGGTGCCGGCGCCGGAGTTGGCGTTGGGGCCGGTGTATTGGTCGATCCGCCCGCCGGCGTCGCCACCACCGCCTCGTTCGCGTAAGCTGAGTCGCCCACGTTGTTGAACGCCTTCACGCGGTACGTATACTGCACGTTTCCCGACACCGTCGCGTCCGTCCATCCCGTCACACCGGCGGCCACCGTCCCCACAACTCCGAAGTTGCCGCTCCAAGCCTTGCGCTCGATCGTAAAGCCCGATT
>JBBRIN010000124.1:0-8202 GCA_038221115.1 Tepidisphaerales bacterium | reverse complement strand
CGCTGTCCGTCAACGCTCGCCAGAATGTTTTGAACGCCAAACCCAGTCCCATGGCTCGCCTTTCGCGTGGAGAATGCGCCGAAGGTGCAATGATAGCACGCCAGCAGCCCCGCAAGCCCCCGTCGGCCAATGCGCCTCGCAGCTCCTCGGTCATCTCCTTCACTTTTTCGGGCCGGCCGTGAAGAGCCGGTCACGGCGGCAGCGTCCCTTCGCTGGTCCCGGTGAAAAAGTGCTTCGTCTTCTGATACCAACGAGCGGCACGACCGGGAGCGGGCGCCGGCTCTGCTCCGCTTGGCATACCGTTGAGCAGCTCGTTCAGGTCGTATCGGGTGTACGGCCGATCCGCCGCCGGCGCGTGATGGTCGGCGTTCGCGACATAGAACACGCCGTCCTGCGGGACGAACAGCACATCGTGCAGGTTTGACGTCATTGCAACCGGACGGCACATGAGGCCCATGCAAGATGTGGCATCGAATCGTCCGTATCCCTCCTGCACGCGCTTGCGGAGCTCTTCCAGCCGGCTGCCGGCCGACAGCACGACCGCGTCGGGAATGCCTGTGCCGAGCAACTCGTGCGCCTCGCCGGGCTTTAGGAATTCGCATTTCGCCGGCGTCGCCGAGCACGCGACGGCGTCGGGGCCCTTGCCGTCAGCGAAGACATAATAGTATTCGCACGTGCGAGGGTTGTTCGCCCAGAGTTGCTTGACCTGGTCCAGCGTTGAGCACTCTTCCAGCGCCCGCCGCATCAGTGAGGACATTGGCACGCCATCCCATTGGCCCTGGCCGCGGCCGCCCATTTCACCGACGGAAATCTGCTGGGCGTTCATGCCGCTCACAGACCCGACGAAGCCGGCGTACCCGACATTGGCGAACGCGATCTTGCCGGCGGGGGCGATGATGAAGGTGGTGGCGGTGTCCTGCAGGCCGATCATCGTCATGTAGTCCAGGACGCGGCCGTGATAGAGCTTGCCGTCCACCGTGGCCTTGCCGAAAAGGGCGAAGCCCGAGCAGTGGAACAGTTCGGGGAAGACGTTGGCGAGCCGCCCTTCCTCGCGCGAAATGCCGGCTGCGTCGGCGATCGCGTCGACCTCGGCCTTATGGTCGGGAGGGATGTGGGGCTCGAGCCGCCGATAGGCTTCGCGAAGCTCGTCGAGGAACCAGGCGCCGCGGTCCACGGTTGCTCCGAGGCCGACCATGTAAAGTGACGAATCACGACATCGTTCCGCCTCAGCCTTGAGTAATTGGCCGTGCGCCGTGCCGATTTCGGCAGGGGTGCCGGAAAGGAGTACAAGTCGTTGATCGCCCTGCCAGCGTAGCTCGCCATGCGCCACGGCTCGGCCCTCGTGCGCAGGGTCCGTCAACTCGGAGGAGGGCGCTGCGACCTCCAGTGTCCGCCGCGCTCCGCGCACAAGCAGCCGCTCCAGCTCGTCGCGCTTGACCGGCATCGTTTTCAGATTTGCCCCTGCGGCGGGCAGGTCGCCCGGCTTTTCCACCATCGTCGCCTTCACGATTGTCCCGGCCGCCTCGACAGTGATCGAGTGATCCTCTCCAAAGCTGATCTTCAGGTTCGCCAGGCGCTGCGAGGTCCAGGTTGTACCGCCGTCCTCGCTTTCCAGGCCGGCCAGGCGGGTTAATGCGTTCGCGGCGAGGAATCCGTTTGCGTGGCGTAGCAGCTTGTAATAGGTCGTTACCGACGTGCCCTCGCCCATCATCCGGTCGAGCACGGTGGTCGGATCCAGGGTGTCGCCGCCCACCAGCGCGCCTTGACCCACGAACTGCACGCCCTTCACCGGCAGGGCGAACACCGTGCGCCCGGCATCGCGCACCAGCATCACCGAGTACTTCTCGTGCTCTAGGACGAGGAAGAAGCTGTGCGCATCTGCGCGGGACAGCGTCAACTTAGCCTGCTGCGGCCTTCCGTCGACGGTCAGTTTTATGTCGATGGACAAGGTGAATTGCTTCGTTTCGCCGCTGAGCACGCGCAGATAGGGCTGTAGATGCTCCGAGAGTGACGCCGCCGTGGCGCCTTGGGCCGCCACCATCCACACGACCAGACATAGGAATACTCGCCGCATCGGTTTCTCCTCTATTTCGCGCCCTGCGTCGTTGCAGCGCTTTTCCAGACCAGTAATGGATCGCGCTTTTGTTTGAGAAGCCACTGGTAAAAACGCGGATCGGGATAATACCTGCCCCACACGCCGTGGCCTTCGTTGGGAAAGACGGTGATCTGCACCGGCCCGCCGGCGGCCTTGATGGTCGCGGCCATCTGCTTGCTTCCTTCGGTGAAGCCGCCGTCATCGCTGCCGCAGATAATCCAGGTTGGAGTATAGCGCAGCACCTCCGCCGCGCGCTCGGGTTTCACGGCCACTGCGCAGATTGGCGCAATGGCGGCGAAGCGATCGGGCGCCGCCTCGGCGACCAGCCACGTTCCCTTGCCGCCCATGCTGAGCCCCGACAGGTACACGCGGTCGGGGTCGATCCGATACTTCGCGACGATGCCATCGACCATGCCGACGACGGCCTCGGCCATGCCCGGCGTGTCCCACCGCATGCCATCGGGTGGCTGGGGGAACAGGCCGACGAATGGCCAAAACTCGCGCAGCTTCGGGGATTGATTCAAATCCAGCGCCGGACCCTCATTCAAGACGCCTTCGAGATTGTTTCCCTGATGCGAGTTGCCGCAGAGGAACACGAACATCGGCTTGCGATCGGTGGTCGCTTCGTAATCGTTCGGCAGGTGAAGCAAGTACGACATCTTCCAATCGAGCCCGCCGCGCGTCACGGTCACATCCGCTGGAAACTTATGCTGCCCGGCCCGCGTTGCCAGCGGTGTGCGTGGATTGAAGGCGACGCTGACGTTCATCGGCACCGCCGCGTGCGGCGTGCCCGCGGGCTGCAAACGCGTTCCGGGAATCGGCATCTCGCGCTTCCCATCGGGCAATTGCCAACCCACCGCCAAATGCCCCGGCCCCATCTCCTGCTTGTGCCAAGCCTCAATGTAATAGCGCATCCCCGCCTTGAGCGCCATTGGCTTGCTCTTCTGCTCGGGAAACCGCTCCCACTGGCGCGGATCGCTCCAGGTTGCGCACGCGGCGATTTTCTTTCGATTCCCGGGCGTCTCATCGTCGCTCAGGTACAACTCACCGGCGTCATCCGCCGCGATCCAAAACGTGTAGTTGCCGGTCAATGGCGCGGTGATGTAACCGCGAACGACGCTCCCATATTGCTGCTCGTCGTTGGGACCGAGCTCGAATGACTTGATCAGCTCGCTGTCGGTCGGGTTCATCGGGAAGACGGGGTTCTTCGTCAGATCGCCGATGCCCCCACCGGGGATGGCTCGAAAATACTCGCACAGAATGCTTCCGACGCTCCCGGGCCTGGCCGGTGGGATCGCTTTCATCTCCTCCGCGGCCGTCGAGACGGATGCGGCTAACACGCAGAGCAGGAGGGCGAAAATGGAACCCGTCAACTTCATCTCATCTCCATTATGCGTTTGCGGAGCCGGTTGGCCTTGGTAGTTCTACCCGCCCCCCGCTATGCCTGCCAAATCCACTCTGGCGATTCTCAGTCCAGTGCACGTGCTGCAAACCTCACCCTCATTCAAACGTTCCCAAAAACGACGTGTCTTGGTACATAGCTAATAACCCCATACCAGGAGCCCTATCATGAGGAAATCGAACACGCTGAAA
This sequence comes from Tepidisphaerales bacterium, assembly GCA_038221115.1. Lineage (GTDB taxonomy): Bacteria > Planctomycetota > Phycisphaerae > Tepidisphaerales > Tepidisphaeraceae > JANXVV01. The sequence continues at coordinate 4,514 of JBBRIN010000124.1, read as the reverse complement.
TGGATCATCACCGCGAGCATGTCTGTAGGTCTGGCCGCCGCCGTCCCCGCGATCGCCAAGGACCCGCCCAAGGGCGAACAGGACAAGGAACTCCGGTACGCGGAGCTTCCCGAAGCCGTCAAAAAGACCGTAAACGAACAGCGCGGCAAGCATGAGCTGAAGATGATCCAGTTCGTCGAACGCGGCGAGCGGAAGTTTTACCGCGTAACCATCAACGAGAAGGGGAACGACAAGGTGATCCGCGTTGACGAGGGCGGCAAGCTCATCGACGAGAAGGAAGTCAAGGATCGCGGCCCCGAGCGCCAAGGGAAGGGCAAGTAGAAACCTTGATTCTGATCGCATGCCACGAGCCCAGGGATCACAATCCCTGGGCTTTTCTTTTCACTTCGAGCAGTTCGGAGACGACTCGATCCACCGCCTCCAGCTTCTCGGCAAAATCGGCAAAGGCCGGCACGCGATACATATGCGGGTGATCTCCCCAAATCCCCTCGAGCAGGTCCCCACTGGCGATCGCATCCGCCGAAGTTTCGGTCCGGCAAAAGTTGGATTTGTCGCCGTCGTAAACTCCGAGCACGGCGCACGTCTGCAACATGATCACGGCATCGTAGCGCGCCAGCTCCGCGTGCCGGGTCGTACCCAGCTGCGGCCAATACTCCTCCGGGTACCCCGGCCAATAAACCGATCCATCCAGCGTTCCGCGATCCAACAGCAGAACGCTTCCCGGCGAGCCGCGCCCGATCCGCTCTTCCTGCTCCACCTGCAAATGGTAAATCCGTCGCTGCACCTCGCGCCGACCCTCGATATCCAGGCGATCCCGCCGCGTATTCAGCGCGCGGTACACCTGCGTCGCCGACTCCGACACGAGCCTTAACTGGTCGGGATGGCGATCGACGATGGCGCGCGACAGCACTGTCTTCCCCGCCCCCGGCCCGCCGGTCAACACAATCCGTCGCATGCCGCCAAGCATCTGCGTTCATCCGCGGCTAAAACTCTTCCCTCACAGCGCCAGAATCTGATCCATTTTCCCTGCGATCACCTTCATCCGATCCGCCCCTCCGCCCGGCACCTCGGCGCACGCCCAAGTGTTGTAGCCCACCTCATCCAATGCCTTCATGATCGCCGGCCAGTCGTTGTCGCCCTCCAGGAGCTCCACGTTAAAGCCTTTCCGCAGCCCCTCCTCGTCGCGCTTTTTTCGGCTGAATTCCTTGATGTGAAGCTTCAGGATGCGCTTGCCCAGAATTCGTGCCCACTGCTCCGGCCAGCCGTAGTTGATCACGTTGCCAATGTCGAAGTGCCACCCCACCGAGGGGCTCTTGAATTCATCGACGTACCGCGCCGCCTCGAGGGGGCTCAGTAAGAACTGGTTCCATACGTTCTCGATGGCGATCTTGACGCCTGTTTCCTCCGCGACTGACACTGCTTTGCGGATCTCCTCCAATGAGCGCTTCCACGCGTCGTCGTAGGTGACGCGCTTGTTTACAATCGCCGGCACCAGGAGAACGCTGGTTCCGCCAAACGCCTTGCACTCGCGGATCGCGCCTTTGAGGTGCTCGACGGCGGCGGCGCGAATCTTCGCGTCGGGGTCGGCCATGTTGACTTGCCAGTGGAAGGCGTCCACCACGCCTTCCACTTGAAAGCCGGTTCGCTTGCAGGCTTCGTTCACTTCATCAGCTTTGAATTGGCCCGGCGCGTCGAGCTCCGCGCCATCGAAGCCGCAATCCTTCAGCAGCCGAAAACGATCCTCCAGCGACCCGTTGTCCTTCAACATGCCGAACATGATCGCCTTTTTCCAGGGTCGACGATTGCGCGCCGGCGGCTCAGCGGCGGGCGCGTTCGCCACGAGCATGGCGCCCGCGCCGACCGCGGCCGCGCCGGCGATAAACCCTCGACGCGTCGTCCTTTCCTTGCGACCGGCTGAATTCATGAGCAGCTCCATCTGAAGTGCATGCGTCCCGTAATATAGTGACTACTCGACGCCGCTTTGAACGTTTTCGCAGTCCATTTGCCCGGCCAACGTTTGAATGCGATGTTTCTGGCGGACGGCCGCGGCTGCGCGGTCCGCTTCCTTAACGATCCTCCTTCCTTCCCGTATCGCCGTGGATGACCGAATCATCCGCGGCGATACCTTTTTGAAAACGCTCACCCTGCCATCCCGGCTTGCCAACCCACTCGTCCGGCAATATGCATTGGGCTAATGACATATCCGCTCAGCCGCGTCGCCATAACCCTTCTCCTGATCCTCCCATCATGCGCGTCGAAACCCGCGCCGCCCGTGCCGGCTCATGCCGCGGTGGGTACGGCCGGGGTCGTCGCCACCGTTCATCCCATCGCCACCGACGCGGGGGCGGACGCATTTCGCCGCCACGGCAATGCCGTGGACGCCGCCGTCGCCGCCGCACTGATGCTCGGCGTCGTGGACTCGCACAATTCGGGGATCGGCGGTGGTTGCTTCATTCTCATCCGTACCGCCGATGGCCGATTCCTCGCGATTGACGGTCGCGAAACTGCTCCCGCCGCTGCAACCCGCGACATGTTCCTGAAGGATGGAAAACCTGTTCCCCACGCCAGCACGACCGGTGCGCTCGCCATCGGGGTGCCCGGCTCGCTCGCGGCCTACGACTATGCGCTGAAGCATGCTGGCCACCTGGCGCTGAAGGATCTGCTTCTCCCCGCCGCCGATGTCGCGGAGCGCGGCTTCACCGTCGACCCCCACTACGCGCGCAAGTTGGCCTCGGTTGCTCGCGACCTGGCTCGCTTCCCCGCGTCCGCTCAGGTTTTCCTTGACCCTGCCGGCAAACCCTGGCCGTCCGGCCATCTCTTGCGTCAAAACGATCTTGCGAACAGCTACCGCGCCATTGCCGAAAACGGGCCGGGTTGGTTCTACACCGGGACCTTCGCAAAAGAGCTTGAGGCGTGGATGAAATCTGCCGGCGGGATTGCGACCGCCGATGATTTTGCCGGTTACCGGATCCAGCTGCGCCAGCCCCTCGTCACGACGTATCGCGGGTATACGCTGGTGGGATTTCCGCCGCCGAGTTCCGGCGGCGTCCATGTCGCGCAGATCCTCAACATCCTGGAAAACTTCCACCTTAAAGAACTCGATCGCCAAAATCCGGCGCTGCGCCTGCATGTTATGGCCGAGGCGATGAAGCTGGCATTCGCGGACCGCGCCTACTGGCTGGGCGACCCTGCGTTCACGCCGGTTCCGCGGGGGCTTGTCGACAAGAGGTACGCCAAATCCCTCGCCGACCGCATCGATCTTCATCGCGCCATCACTGTCCCCTCGCACGGCCAGCCCCCGGCCGCCGAGACCGACACTTTCACCCCCCCTACTTCACCCAGCGAAAAGCACACCACGCACATCACGGCCGCCGATGCCGAAGGCAATTTCGTCGCGATCACCGCCACCGTAAATACCACGTTCGGCTCGAAGGTCGTCATTCCCCACACCGGCATCGTGATGAACGACCAAATGGATGATTTCTCGATCCAACCTGGAACGCCCAACGCGTTCGGCCTGATCGGCGGGGACGGAAACGCCGTCGCGGCTGGAAAACGTCCCCTGTCCAGCATGAGCCCCACGATTGTCCTCAAGGACGGCATGCCCCTGCTGACCATCGGCGCTGCCGGCGGACCCACCATCATCACGCAAGTCGTTCAGGCTCTCATCAACCATCTGGACCTGGGCATGCCCCTGCCTGACGCTGTCGCCGCCCCGCGCATTCACCACCAGTGGCAGCCCGACTCGCTCCACGTCGAGGCGAGCTTTCCCGCCGAGGTCATCACCAGCCTGCACGGCCTCGGCCACAAAGTCAGCATTCGCGAATCGATCGGCGTCACCCAAGCCTCCGTCCGCCTCGACAACGGCACCCTCTTGGCCACGCACGATCCGAGAGTCCCCGGCAAGGCTGAAGCCGTCGACAAATAAATGTGCCCTGTCCGGCCGCCTCAGCGCATAAAAAATGCCGGTGTGGCGGCGAGGTCAGGGGGGGATGACCGTCACTCCGCGGGACACCGGCACCGGGATTTGTATCACAGCCGCGCGTGAGTTCAAGGGCGGCAAAGAAAAAAAATCTTCTCCCATTCTCATCATCGCGTGCAAATTTGCACAATGAAGCGCCCCGCCCACCCTCCCCTCGCAGTCCCATCGTTTCGGCGCGACGCGCAGCGGAGCGCTCCCTCCCCTCGTTTTTCCTTGACGCCCCCCTCTCCCCACCACTAATCTCCCTCCATTGCCACCGTGGCGCCACCGTTCGCCCCGTCTCCTTCACCTCACCCGGGCTCGCCCGCTACAAGAAGGGCAATCGCCATGTCCTCTCCCATCGCCCTGCATCGCGCCGTCTCCCGCGCCCTTCAACCCGTCATCGAGCTCCTGGAAGACCGCCGCCTGCTCAGCAGCATCGGCGGCGCTTCGTCGGCCAACACCGCCGCCGATTACGCCCTCCACCTCGATTCCGCCGGCCTCGACACACCCAGCGCATGGACCGTCAACTGGGGTGACGGACAGACCTCCA
>JBBRIN010000123.1:0-8213 GCA_038221115.1 Tepidisphaerales bacterium | reverse complement strand
CGCCTCATCCTCGGCCTGCGCGAACGTTTCGATTTCTCCCACCTCAACGAGTGGACCGTCGAGTGCAACCCCGCCACCGTCAACGCCGACTACTGCCGCATGCTCCACGACCTCGGCGTCACCCGCCTCAGCTTCGGCGCCCAGAGCTTCAATCCCGCCGAGCTTCAAGCCCTCGAGCGCCATCACGAGCCCGCCGACGTCGCCCGCTCTCTCGCCCTCGCCCGCGACGCCGGCTTCCTCCGCCTCAACGTCGATCTCATCTACGCCATCCCCGGCCAATCCCTCGACTCCTGGTCGCGCTCCCTCGACGCCGCCCTCGACCTCGGCACCACCCACCTCTCCTGTTACGGCCTCACCTACGAGCCCAACACCCCCATGGCCGTCAAAAAACGTCTCGGCCACTTCCGCCCCGCCGATGACGACCTCGAACTCCAGATGCTCCGCCACACCCGCCAACGCCTCGCCGACGCCGGCCTCCCCGCCTACGAAATCAGTAACTACGCCGCCCCCGCTGAGGAATGCCGCCACAACCTCGCCTACTGGAACGGCGACAACTACCTCAGCCTCGGCCCCTCCGCCGCATCTCACATCGAAGGCACCCGCTGGCGCAACCGCCCCCACCTCGGCGAATGGGAATCCGCCGTCGACGCCGCCTCCCTCCCCGCCACCGATGTCGAATCCCTATCCCCCCCCCGCCGCGCCGCCGAGCTCGCCTACCTCCAGTTGCGCCTCGCCCGCGGCGTCAATTTCAAATCATTCGAAGATCGCACCCACCACGATGCCCGCCATCTTTTCGCCAACGTCATCGACCGACTGTCCCAACTGAATCTGCTCGAAACCGACTCCACCGGCTTTCGCTTGACCGACGCCGGCCTCCCCGTCGCCGACGCCATCGCCGCCGAGTTCCTGGCCTACCCGCCGGCAATGGCCCCGATGATGTAAAACGCCTCTACCCCCGAGGCGACCTTCTCCGGCAGCGGCGCATCCGGCGACTCGTGCGACAGATCCTCTTCGCACGCGAAGAACCGCACGAGCGCTCGGCGCTGTTGCGAGGCCCGGTCGCGGATCGTGCCGCATAGCATCGGATAGCGGGCCTCCAGCGCATCGATAATCGTGCGCTGCGTCACCGGCCCTTCGATGTCGAGCGTCACCTCGCGCTCGGCCTGGGCCAGCGTCCGAAGATGTGTCGGAAGAATGACTCGAATCATGGCAGGGTCTGGACCTCGACGGATACGACGGCGGGAAGATCACGAACGATGGGCGCCCAGTGGTCTCCGCTGTCTGCCGACGCGTACACCTGGCCGCCGGTGGTGCCGAAATAGATGCCGCAGGAATCCAGCGAGTCGACGGCCATCGCGTCGCGCAGGACGTTGACGTAGCAGTCCTGCTGCGGCAGGCCGTTCGTCAGGGCTTCCCACTCATTTCCGCCGGTGCGGCTGCGATACACGCGCAGCTTTCCCTCGGGCGGGTAGTGCTCGGAGTCGCTCTTGATCGGGACGACATAAACGGTGTCCGGCTCGTGGGCGTGAATCTCGATCGGGAAGCCGAAGTCGCTCGGCAGGTTGCCGCTGACTTCGTGCCAGGAGTCGCCGGCGTCGTCGCTGCGCATGACGTCCCAGTGCTTCTGCATGAACAGCACGGCGGGGCGCGACCGGTGCATCGCGATGCGGTGAACGCAATGACCGACCTCGGCATTCGGATCGGGGATGTATTGCGATCTCAGTCCTCGGTTGATCGCCTTCCACGTTTTGCCGCCGTCATCCGTGCGAAAGGCGCCGGCGGCGGAAATGGCGATGAAAATTCGCTGCGGATTGCTCGGATCGAGCAGAATCGTGTGCAGGCACATTCCCCCAGCGCCGGGCTGCCATTTCGGACCGGAGCCATGCTGGCGCAAACCGGACAGCTCCTGCCAGTTCTGGGCGCCGTCGGTTGATTTGAACAACGCGGCGTCTTCAACGCCGGCGTAGACGGTGTCGGGATCGGTCAATGACGGCTCGAGATGCCAGACGCGCTTAAATTCCCACGGATGCGGCTTGCCGTCGTACCACTGGTGCGTGCCGGCGACGCCGTCGTAGACAAACTTGTTGCTCTCGGCTTTGGGCGCGCCTTCGGAAGTGGTCGTCGCTTCGCCGGGCTTTGTGCCGGGCTGCTCCCATGTTTTTCCGCCGTCGCTGGAGCGCTGAATGATCTGCCCGAACCAGCCGCTGGATTGCGATGCGTAAAGTCGATTCGGATCGACGGGCGAGCCTTTGACGTGATAGATCTCCCAACCCGCGAAATGCGGTCCGCTGACGTCCCAGCGCTGGCGCTTGGCGTCCGATGTCAGGATAAACGCGCCTTTGCGCGTGCCGACGAGAACTCGTACTGCGCTCATGGATCTACTCCGCTTGAGTTTGCGGGAAGCGGTCGCCTGGCAAAGGCCTTCTCCGATGTTCACAGCAAGGCATTGGGTCCAGCGCGGCACCGCGCGTCGCTGGTAAACTTACTATTTGTTTTCAGTTATCGGGCTGGCAACGAACTCGTCAACCATCGCCACGAAAAGTTTCGGCACTTTACTGCTGGGGTCAGGCGACATGCCCTCGCCCATGTTCTGTAACCGAAGCTGAACGAGGCCAGGAAGGATACGCCACATGTCATCATCCATCGTTCCCCTCCGGCTTGCAACCGAGCCGGTCGTTTGTGCCACCCTCGAAGATTTCGCCCGCGCTGGCGCCCGTCGCGCCCTGCAGCAGGCGATCGAGGACGTGGTGGCCGAGTACGTCGATGCCCACGCCGGGCTTATGGACCAAGCCGGGCACCGGATGGTGGGGCGTAACGGAGAATTCAAAGGGGATGCGGAGAATTCAAAGGCGGATGCGTACATATTCCGAGGACACCCGAATCCAACGTAGTGGGAGCCTGGTTGCATATCGTTTAGAAGTGCTAAAGGCTTCAGAGACGCGATTATGTAAAAAGGATTGCCGTGCTGATAACGGTCGTAATCCCAACGCTCAATGAGGCCGCATCGCTTGGGGCGACTCTCGACGCGGTCATGCGCATGGCCACAAACCTCGACGTGGTCGTGGTCGATGGCGGCAGTGAAGATGGTACTCGCGCTGTGGCCGAGACGTACAGGGTGCGGGTCACGACCGCTCCGCGGGGCCGGGGTAGTCAACTCCACGCGGGCGCTTCTGCTTCAGCCGGTGAGGTGCTTTGGTTCCTCCATGCGGATACCCTCCCACCGGAAGGCGCGATTGCGCAAATTGCCGAGGCCCTTGCGGAATCACGAGTCGTTGGAGGAAACTTCCAAATCCACTTCGCCGGCGACTTCTTCTCCGCTCGGTTCTTAACGTGGCTCTACCGATACCTCGCTTGGATCGGCCTGCGGTATGGCGACTCCGGCTATTTCGTCCGCCGGCGCGACTACGAGGCCGTCGGGGGTTTCCGCGCATTCCCAATCTTCGAGGATCTCGACTTGCTCCGACGACTGCGTAAGCGCGGGCGGTTCGTGCGGGTGCCGGCCGTGGTGACGACATCGTCGCGCCGGTTCGAGGGGCGGTGGTTTGCTTTGGTCTTCGCCCGGTGGGCAGTCTTGCAAGGTTTTTATTGGGTTGGCGTGTCACCGGTTCGTCTCGGGCGGTGGTATCGGCACATCCGCGTGCCGGGGCAGCGCCGATCGGCTGACCGGGCCGAAGTCATTCCCGCATCGCCATCAGAGGAACGCCATGCGATATCGAAGGACGAATGAATGCAATCGGATCCCGGACTGGGTCTCGGCGGCAGCGGTGGCCGGGACCTTCCTCGCGCTAGTTATCATCGAATCGAGGCGACCCCTACGGCGCGGTAATCACGAGAGCAAGGCGCGCCGTAACGCGCGGAACCTGGCGGTTGCCGGACTCGCGGCGGCTGCCGTGCAGATTGCCGAGCGGCCGGTGACGAGTCGATTGACCGCGCTAGTCGAGCGAAGGATATCTGGGCTGGTGCCCAAGCTCGATCTGCCGGAATGGGCCGCAACGCTGGCGTCATGCGTGCTGCTTGATTACACGCTCTACCTCTGGCACGTCCTGACGCATCGCCTGCCGCTCCTCTGGCGCTTCCACCGGGTTCACCACGCGGACTTGGACATGGACGCTTCGACCGCAATCCGATTTCATTTTGGAGAAATGATCGCGTCGGTCGCGTGGCGCGCTGTTCAGATTCTGGTCATCGGCGTCACATCCCGCGCTCTGTCGCTATGGAACACGCTGTTAATCGTCGAGGTGATGTTCCACCACTCGAACGTCGAACTACCTCGTGGCATGGAGCGTTGGCTCGGAAAGATCATCGTCACGCCGCGCATGCACGGCATTCACCACTCAGTGCGCCGATCGGAACAGGATTCCAATTGGTCGAGCGGATTGACGGTGTGGGACTGGCTGCATGGAACGCTTCGCTGCGATGTGTCGCAGGATCGAATCACGACTGGCGTCGCAGAGTTACGCGATCCTCATCAAGTGGCGCTACCCAGTTTGATCGTGATGCCATTCGCCAAAATCCCAGACGTGATAAACCGGGCCAATGGGCGTGGTCAACCTGTGAGTCGATGATATCGCTCGCTTCCTAACACCGATCACAGCCGTTTCCCGATCATGGCTTTTTTGGGGTTGCGGTGTCGAGCAGCGCTGCAAGCTTTGACGGCTCGGTCGTAGGAAGGTGGCAGGCGAAGTTCTCGCAGACATACGCCGTCGCACGACCATCGATTGCGGAAACCGCCTTGAGAAGCGCGATGCGATCAGAAAGAAACTTCTGTCCGTCGCCGCCATCCGCCGCGAGGACGATCTTGTTGGGGAGGTATCGCGCGTAAATCTCGTTCAGCATGGCATCCGTGTCCGCGGCGCCAGGCTTGCCTGCAATCACGATCTGCTTCGGTTTGCCCAGCTCGAAATCATAGGCGACCAGCATCTGCGGCATTGCGGCGGGAAACTGGGAGAGTCTGCTGCCAAACGCGGCAATCGTCTTCTCGGCTTTTGTGCGCCATTCGCGGTTGTCCGTCATCTGCGCCAGACGCAGTAGATTCAACGCCGCGATCGAATTGCCGGAGGGCTCGGCGTTGTCGCTGCTCTCCCTCATCCGCATCAGCACGCTCGGATCGGAACCGGTGGTATCGAAGTACCCGCCGGCCCCGTTGTCCCAGAATAGGGCGTCCTGCTTCTCTTGGAGCTTGACCGCCCAGGTCAGCCAGCGAACGTCGAGCGTGGACTCGTAGAGGTCCAGCAACCCGCCGATGAGGAAAGCATAGTCGCTGAGGAATCCGTCGCTCGTGCTGCGACCCGCACGCCAGTTGCGCGTCAACGTATGCGAATTGACGTCATAGAGATTGCTTCGAATGAAATCAGCCGCCTTCACCGCTGCCGCAGAATAGCGAGGCTCGTGAAGGATGCGTCCTGCCCGCGCCAGCGGCGAGATCATCAGGCCGTTCCATGCGACGATGGTCTTGTCGTCGAGGTGCGGCCGGGGACGACGGCTGCGGGCACTGAGCAATCTGGTGCGGGCGTCAGCCAGGGTCACATTGACATCTTTTTCTTCCAAACCAAATTTGGCGGCAGTCTCCATGATGGAGTGAGCGAGATAGAGGACGTTCTTTCGCGTGAATTCGTGGCGCGGGTCGCGCTCGACGTTTCCATCGGTCCGCACGCCGTAGTGGAATTCAAATACCTCTGCGGCCTTTTCGCCGATGGTGCGGCGGATGTCATCAACGCCCCAGACGTAGAACGCGCCTTCGGATTTGTCGTCTGGCTTGGCCGCATCGACGGCGCTATCCGCGTCCTCCGCCGAATAGAATTGTCCCTCCTTGCCTGTCATGTCATGCAACACGTAATCCAGGACGTCCCGCGCGACACCGGCGAAGAACTCGTCGTGCGTGATCTGATCGGCATCGAGGTAGATGTTGGCGAGCTGGGCCTGGTCGTAGAGCATTTTCTCAAAATGCGGCAGGAACCAGCGTTCATCGGTGGAATACCGGTGGAAGCCGCCCCCAAGCTGGTCATGCATTCCGCCCTCGGCCATCGCCCGGAGCGTGGCGAGTCCCATGTCGAGCGCCGCCCCTTCGCCGGTGCGATGGTAGTAATGAAATAGAAAGCTGAGATTCACGGGCTGAGGGAACTTCGGCGCCTGCTCGAATCCGCCATGCACTTTGTCGAAACTGGCGGCGAGTTGTTGGTATCCCTTGGCCAGGGAACTCACCTCTAATTCGCCACCTTTGTCCGCGGTCGGGGCGGCCATCTTGCGCAGCGCCTCGGTCACCTGGTTTGCCGATGCGGCCACCTTCTCGGGATCCTTCCGCCACGCTTCGGCGATCTTGGGCAGCAGTCCCGTGAGGCCGGGCATGCCATCCTTATCTTCCGGCGGAAAGTACGTTCCGCCGAAGAACGGCTTGAGGTCTGGCGTCAGAAAGACAGTCATTGGCCAGCCGCCGCTGCCGGTCGTGGCGACGACGAAGTTCATGTAAACGCGATCCACGTCCGGCCGCTCTTCGCGGTCCACCTTGATGCAAACGAACGTGTCGTTCATGAGCTTGGCGATTTGAGGATTGGAAAACGATTCCCGCTCCATCACGTGACACCAGTGGCACGTCGAGTAGCCAATCGACAGAAAGATCGGCCTGTTCTCCTTCTTCGCCTTCTCGAAAGCCTCCTTGCCCCACGGATACCAATCCACTGGATTGTGCGCGTGCTGCAGAAGATAAGGCGATTTCTCGCCCGCGAGATGATTCGTATACTTGTATTCGCCGTCGCTACTCTTCTCATCGGCAAAGACAGACGTGGACCGGCCCGGCGCGAACTGATGCGCGGCGGCGCCAGCCAGCACGACAAGGAATAGGCCGCCGCCGACCACTCGAAGATTCTTGGCTCGTTTCAACACAAATGGCTCTTTCATTTGTTAATGCGGCCGGCGGGCCAATCATCAGCAGTCCGGGTTCTTGTCAGAACACAGCTTGGCTGAGGGCATATTCATAGGAGGCTTCAGCCGAGCCGTTGACGTAAAACCGCCTCCACATCTAGTTCCGCACCATTGGCCAAGGCCGGCACATCGAGCTCTAAGTTCCGCCGGTCGAACTGATACGTCGAGAGTTCGCCCCCCAGATCTGCCGGCACGTCGATGTCGCCCAACTGGCCGAGCAATGCATATGTCAACCCAGCGCGCTCCACCGCGCGACAGGTCGTCGCGCACACGTCCGATGTACTCCATGGAATGTTCGCAAACAGCTCCGAGGTGAACCGTCGAAAACCAACGAGGTAATAGCCGCCGTCGAGTGCGGGACCGATGACGACGTCCCGGCTGGTTAGAGCTGCAAACGCGGATTCAAGCACGCCGGCGGTGATCGAAGGACAGTCGCTGCCAATGATGACAATCGGGCGATCGGATTGGGCGGCAGCCGAAGCCGCGCGGGCAAGCCGCTCGCCCAGGTCTCCACCGCCTTGGTCCACATAGGTGAACGCGGCGCCGTACCGATGTCGCATCGCCGACACTGGTGCGCCCGTAAACCGCACTTCCACGTCGATGCGCCGGTGGGCCGCGAGCGTCGCCGCTTCGTCGAGGGTATGCCGGGTCAGATTATCCTGCAGTCGGGCTGCCCCATCTTCGCCAAGTGCAGGGATCAAACGCGACTTCACGCGACCTGGAGCAGGATATCGCGCGAAGATAATCAAGCGGGGATGTATGGCACTACCGTCGTTCACGTCAATGCGCCCCCGCACGATGAGCCACAGCCCGCCGTGCAGGCGAAGCAGTGCTTGCCGGTGACGATCGCGCGGCGCAGGTAAGTCTCCGGATCGAAGTCGCGGACGTGTGATTGTTCGGGGCAGCTAGCCGGCAAACCGATGGCAAAATTGAAATCGCAATCGTACATCGTCCCATCCCACCCTACGTGAAGCTGATGGCGGCACATCAGCCCAGACAGCGTGGCCGGGTTGAAGCTCCGCTCCAGCAATTCGGCATAATGCTGATCCCGGCCTTGCCGCGCCAGGTCGTGCTGGAAGCGGCCGATCGGCACATTGGCGATCGTCAGCAGCCGCGTGAACCGAAGCCCAAACCGCTCGGCCAATTCGCGCTGGTAATCACCTTCCAACCGGTCTTGGGAGGGTGGAAGTGTCGGACCGCCCGGGTTGTACACCAGATCCAACGGAAGGTCTGGTTCTATTCCATACCCGACCCGGTTGAGCCGTTGGATCGCGTCGATGCTCTCACGGTACACA
>JBBRIN010000122.1:0-8224 GCA_038221115.1 Tepidisphaerales bacterium | reverse complement strand
CTGCAAGAGGCCAAGGGCGTCTCGGTGGTGGCATCGGGGTGGCTGGCGTTTGGGTCGGAAATGGGCGGTATGCTTGGGGCGCTCGTCGCGGGGTTCGTCGCGGATCGATACTTCAACGGGCGCGCAGGCCGCGTCTGCGTGATCGCCATGGCTCTTCTAGCCGGCGTCATCTACTGCTTCTGGAAGTCGTCCGAGCACGCTCCGCTGATCTCGGGCTCGCTCTTCATTGCGATGGGGTTCCTCCTTTATGTTCCCCAGATGCTGATCGCCGCGATGGCGATGAACCTCGGCACCAAGCGCGCCTCGGCCGCCGCCGTGGGCCTCACCGGCATCATCGGATACTCCTCAACCATCATCACTGGCTGGGGCATCGGACACCTCGTCGATCACCACGGGTGGCCGGCGGCCTTTCGACTGATGCTTCTCTGTTCCTGCATTACCCTCGTCCTGATGGCGACCACCTGGAATGTGGGCGCGCATCCTCAGCTTCATGGACCTTTAAGCGCAGGTTCAAAAACAGAGCGCGAACGCGCTTTGGCAAAGTAGTCTGCTCACTCCAAAGAAAGCACAGGTCGTTTGCTTATGCTCGGTATCGCTGAATACATTATGTTTGTTTCGATTCTGGGAACCGCTCTCATCGCCTGCGCTGCGCCGGCCGCCGAGATCATCGCCCATCGCGGCGCATCGGCCGACGCGCCGGAAAACACGATGGCGTCCTTCAAGACCGGCTACGAGCAGCGCGCGGATGCTGACGAGCTGGACATCCACCTGACCAAAGACGGCAAGATCGTCGTGATCCACGACTCCGACACCAAGCGCACCGGTGGCGTGGATAAGAAGGTCGTCGCGCAAACGTTTGACGAGATCCGCACCGTTAACGTCGGCGCGTTCGGTCCGTGGCAGGGCAAGGGGTTCACCGAAAAGCTTCCGACGCTCGATGAGGTGCTGGCCATCGTCCCCAAGGGCAAGCGGCTATTTATCGAGATCAAGGTGCATGGCGAAATACTGCCGGCGCTGGCCGAAACGCTGCGCCGCGCCCCGACCGCGGCGGATCAGACGGTCATCATCACGTTCTATCTCGACGTGGCCGCTGCGGCGAAGAAGATGTTTCCGGACCGCCAGGTCTATTGGCTGGTCGGCAAAGACAAGAAGACCAAGGATTTTCCGAAGGTCGACGATGTGATTCGCCAGGCGCGCAAGGCGTCGCTCGACGGGATTGACGTGGAGTATCACTTTCCGCTCGATGCCGCGACCGTGCAGCGCATCAAAGCAGCGGGGCTGAAGATCCATGTGTGGACGTGTGATGACGCCCCCACCGCTCGGAAGCTGATCGAAGCGGGAATCGACGGGGTAACGACGAATCGCCCCGGCGCGCTTCGCCGGGAGTTGGAAGGTCGGTGAGCGCGCTTAGCGCTCGAATACCCTCTTCCCAGCCAGATAGGTTTGCCGCGGCTTGATGTCCGCGATCTGGTCCGCCGGACACGTCAGCAGATCGATGTCGAGGACGATGAAATCGGCAAACTTACCCGGCTCCAGGGATCCGACATCTTTCTCCTTGAACAGAAGGTAGGCGTTGTTCGCCGTGTACATTCGGATCGCCTGCTCGCGGGTGAGGGCGTTCTCCGGGTGGAGCGGCCGATCGGTCCAGCGCGCCGCGCGGGTGACGGCGGTGGCCATTCCCAGGAAGGGGTCGTAGGCATTGATGGCGCGGCGGGCGCCGATCTTCTGCATGTGGTCCGATCCGCCGCCCACGACGGCGCCGGCGTCAAACAGGTCGTGAAGAGGCTGAAAGCGCGCGAGGCGGTCGTAACCGAAGTGGGCCGTCAGCGTGCGCGCGTCGAGGTAGAGCCAGACCGGTTGCACATCGGCGACGATGCCGAGGCGATGAAAGCGACTCACCTCGTCCGGGTGGACAAAATTGCAGTGCGTGATGCACGGCCGGGTCGCCTGCAGCGTGCCGGGCGGAAGCTCCGATTCCAGTTTTTCGTAGGTGTCCATCAGCGTGCGCACCGCGCCGTCGCCGACGGAGTGGGCGGTGAACTGCAATCGCTCCTCCGCCGCCGCGCGGACGATGGGAGGCAGACGCTCCGGCGGGATCAACAGGACGCCACGGTAGTTCGGATCGGTGATCGCGTAGGCTTTGCTGACGCCCCACGGGTCGAGCATGAAGGCACTGCCGGTGAGCATGCCGCCGTCGAGGAAGGTTTTGATGCCGATGAGGCGGAGCATCGGGTCGTCCTTCCGAAGGGGGCTTCTGCCGATGTCGTGGATGCGCTTCACAATGGAGTCGACGGTGCCGATGGTCGCGACGTGGTACGACACCGCGAGGCGCACCGGCAGCTCGCCCGCATCGCGCATCTTCTGATATTGCGCGATCGCTTCGGGCGTCGCGGCCCGGTCGGCAACGGTGGTGAGGCCGTTGGCGTTGTAATCCTTGAATAGCTCGATCGTGCGGCGATAACGGGCCGCGTCATCGGGCGCGCGGGCGGCGGATTGAACTTTTACGCATCGCGTGCAACCGCGGAGGATGCCGGTTGGCTCGCCCGTCGCGGCGTCCTTCTCCGCATAACCGGGGCCGCCGTCGGTGACCTTAAAATCCTTGTCGATCCCGCTGAGCTTCATCGCGAGCGTGTTGAGCGAAGCATCCGGGCCGGTGGCGAAGAGCACCGGGTTGTTCGGGGCGGCGGCGTCGAGTTCCTTGCGGGTGGGGTAGCGCTGCTCCTTTAGCCGGGTGATGAAGACCTGGCTCACCTCAATCCATTTGCCCTCGCCGGTCGCGACAACCCGATCCTTCACATACGCCAAAACGTCGTCGATCGATTCCATCTCGGGAATCGAATGATCGAACTCCGTCAGCGCGGCGCGCGGATGTACGTGCGAGTCGATCAATCCCGGGAGAACCATCTTTCCGGCTAAGTCGATGACGGTGGTTTTCTCCCCGCGGCCGGCCAACACTTCGTCATCGCCGCCCACGGCGACGATGCGCCCGTCTCTGATTGCCATCGCCGAAACGATGGAGAATGGCTGGTCCACGGTCACGATTTTGCCGTGGTGAACGATCAAATCCGGCGGCTCTCCGGCGGCACAGCAGGACATCAAAAGCAATAGACCGAAGCAGCGTCGAATGATGTTCACTGGTTCCTCCAAATGAAGAGAGTAGCCGGATTGTAATGCAGGCGGGCTGGCGGTATAGGCGCTTGCGGGCGGCTGGTGTCCAATAATGCTAAAGTTCCCAGCCGCGCCTGACCGATGTTGCGCGGCGGGAGTAGGGTTTTTCGGTTGTGGAGCTCCCGCGGTGCGTTTGGGGCTGAGGCCAACGGATTGGCCATTCACCGAACCACTGGATTGTCGGGCTGTCACGAGTGCCGGCACATCACACAGAGCCACCAAGGAAGGTTCGGCTATGCGTACCATCGCGATCATCAATCAAAAGGGCGGCTGCGGGAAGACGACGACCAGCATCAACCTCGCGGCGTGCATGGCGCGCATCGGCCAGAAGACACTGCTGGTCGACATGGACCCGCAGGGCCACTGCGGCGTGGGACTGGCCGTCCCCGAGGAACAGATCGAGCGAACCGTGTACGACGCGCTGATCGACGACGCCGATGGCAAGCCCGCCAAGCTGAGCGAAGTGGTGTGGCAGATCGCCAGCGACTTTGATCTGGCGCCGTCGAACCTGAAGCTCGCGGGCTTTGAGCAGGTCTTTGCCGGCCGCGCAGGCCGCGAGGATCGCTTGCTGAAAGCGCTCGACAGCGTCCGCTCCACTTACAACTGGGCGATCCTGGATTGCCCGCCGAGCGTGGGGTTGCTTACTTTTAATGCTTTGCGAGCTTGCGACGAAGTGCTTGTCCCGGTGGAGACTGGGTTTTTCAGCCTGCATGGGCTGACCAAGATGATGGAGACGCTCGAGTTGCTCAAGGAGCGCGTCGGCAAGGACATCCTCATCCGCGTCCTTCCTACCCTTTACGACACGCGCACCAAGCTTGCCCGCGAGGTATTGAGCGAGCTGCGGGCCAAGTTCCGCGATTACCTCATGGAGAGCGTGGTTAACTTCAACACGAAGCTCAAGGAAGCCGCCAGCTTTGGGCAACCGATCACGGAGTACGATCCGGGAAGCCGCGGATACAAGGACTTTCTCAACCTCGCCCGTGAGCTGATGGGGCACCGGCCGGTCGAAGTCGAGCCGACGCCCCACGAAAAGCTGTCCCGCCCCGCGGAGCTGGTGCAGCGGGCCAAGCAGCTGGCGCAGCTGGCGAACTACCAGTTCGGCAAGAACAGCGTTCCACAGCCGATTGGCGCCGGTGCAGTGGCAATCGCGGCAGCGCCGGTCGCCAGCGCCACCGTTCCATTCGACGGCGCGGTGAAGGCTCCGGCCTTCGGCCCGCGCACCGGTCTGGATTTCAGCACGCCCGCCCTCGGTGGATCGAATGGCAACGGTGCTGGCTACGTAGGCGGCAACGGGAATGGCAATGGCAATGGCCACGGCTCCGAGCCCAAGACCATCGAGCAGAAGCTCGAGGAGTTCTATGGGGTCAAGAAGATCGGCGAGGACATCGTGTTCCGCGCCAAGTTTGCCGACGCCAAGAAGGTATTGATCGCCGGCGACTTCAACAACTGGACGCCGGTCAGCACCCCGATGCAGCCCACCGGCCGCCCCGGCGAGTGGCGCATGCGGCTTCCCCTGATCCGGGGGCGATATCGCTATCGCCTGGTCGTCGACGGCAAGTGGATCACCGATCCCAACAACCAGTATGTCGAAGCGAACCAGTTCGGAGAACTGAACAACATTGTCGAAGTGGAGTGAACGCGGAGGTTGCCAGTTGCCAGTTGTTAGTTGCCAGTGAAGGCAGCAAATGACTGGGTTTTGCTGGCAACTGGCAACTGGCAACTTTTCAGATGGCCGACGAACGGAAACCATCGCGGAGCCTCAGCGAGATCGGGCACCTGTTTTTGAGCAGCGTGCGCGACCGGCAGACGAATGGCGCGCCGCTGCCCAAGCGGCAGCCGCCTGGCGCCAATGCCGCTCAGTCCAAGCCCGCCACGCCGCGCACGGATGTGAGCATCGATCTGACGCCCGAGGAGGTGGCCCAGGTTTATGGTCCGATTCCGGCCGTTCATTCGGAGGAATCCGGCCTTCAAGCGGCGGTTGAGGCCTCGCCGGCCGTTTCGGCGATCATTGGGGCGCATCTGAATGGGCGGCAGATCGAGTGTGCCCGCGAGTACGCCCGTCATCTGGCAGCGGCGGGCCAGCGCGTGGGGCTGATGGAAATTGACGCCGGTGCCTTCCGCATCTCCTGCTTTGACGCATCCTCGCAGGATGATGCCGCAGGCGATGTGCCGCACGAGGCGCTCGACGCTCGAGAGATGGCCGAGGCGATCGAGGAGCTGAACTGGGACCTGGACCGCTGGCTACTCATGCTGCCGAACCCGCGCTCGTGCGAGGCGCGCTGCCTTTTGCGCGACGTGGGCCATTGGGTGCTGTTGAGCACATGCGATCACGATGGGGTCGTGAGCTCGTACCGCACGCTTAAGGGCCTGAGGGAAACCAATCGCCCCCGGCTGTCGCTCGCGCTGCTGGGTGCCCGTGATGGCGACGAGGCTGAAAATATCCATCGCAAGCTTGCGAGCGTGTGTCAGCAGTTCCTCGACTGGCCGCTGGAGGCCGAAGCGGCGGTTGGCTCGGCGCCCTACGTCAACGAGCGGGCGGCGGTGTCGCTGCGATTGCAGCGCAGCGGCGCGGCCATCGGCCCGCAATGGCAAGTGGTGGCTGATTTTCTTGCCCGCGCCAAAGGCAATTCCGCATACGCGGGACAGCAACGGCCTGCACTCGACGCGATTCCTACGAACGTGCCCGCCGAGCCGACGCCGGCTGCATCGATCACCGAAAAGTTAATCCTCGAAACCACGGGTGAGTCCATGGTCGCACCGGTCGCCGCATCGACTGTTCACATACCTGAATCCACAGGGCCGCGACACGTCGCGGACGTGGTCGTTCCGCGACCGGCTCCGCAGGTACACGCAGCTGCTGCGCCCGCGGCGCCGCCGTCATGGGCGAATACCGAAGCAGCGCCGGCCGACGACGAAGTCATCGATCTGGCCGATGCGCAGCCGACCGCCGGGGCGATCCTCTCAGCCGTACTGCGAAGCCAGGCGGGCGAGTTGATTGAATGCCCGGTGCCCGCGCCGGCGTGCCCGGAGTCGCGGCTTGCGGTCACCCGAGATCGCCGCCTCGTGCTGCTGGCGGTCGCCGAACAGGGGTTGGGCGAGCTCCGCGCGATCGGACGCGCGTATCAGTGGCTCACCGAAAACCGGGCGCTGATCGCGATGGCGCTGCCGCAACTTTCGATCGACGCGGCGGCTCTTCCGCGCCTCCGCTTGCTGATCGATCATGCGGACCTCACCGCGGAAACGCTTCAGCCACTGCTTCAATCGGGGACTGTCTCGGTCGTGGCTTACCGCAAGCTTCGCTGGGGCGGGAAGACGGGGCTGCTACTCGAAGCGGCTTAAGGACACTCGCGTTTCTGTCGCCCCTACGGGGCTTGAGAAAGAGAATTGTTGGATGAGGGGCTCGCGCCGCATGGATCAGTTCCCACGACTTACGTCGTGGGCTATGTTCTGACGCCCCTCCGGGGCTGAATTACTCGGCGGTATCGTCGGGGGGGGGCCGGCGTCTTCGACGTCGCCGGCGTCGATGGCGCCGTCGAAATCCATCAGAAATTGGACCTTGGACATCAGCTCTTCGCCGACGCGCTTCTGGAGGTAGCTACGGGCCTTGCGGATGGCGGTGCGGCGGGAGACGTGCATCACGATGATCTGCTGGTTCTTGAGCGTGGGAAGTATCTCGGCAAATTGGTCGACGTGGAGGTGGCGGCCGACCTTGGCGCGCTGCTTGTGGTCCTTTTCGTAGAAGGTGCATTCGGTGAGCAGGATCTCGGCGTTGACGACGTCGGGGTGTTGGAACACGGGGCCGGCGGCGGTGTCGCCGAGGAAGGCGACGAGGGGGACTTCGACGCGGTATTGGATCTCGACGCCGCGCTTGCGCATGGCGGCGAGCTCAGGGCCGGGGGTGCCGAGGTATTCGGGTTTGAGTTTTTCGCGGACGGAGATGAGGGCGTAGCCGAGCGTGGCGCCGGCGTGGTGGGTTTCGAAGGCGCGGATGGCAAAATCGCGGCGGACCTCATGGAGCTGGCCGGGTTCCATGGGAACGATGGTGTAGGGCGTGCGCTGACGCTCGATATTGCGCCAACTGCGGAGCATCTCATCGACAAAGCGGGCGATCTCGGCGGGGACGAGGATGGTGCCGGGCTTCATGCCCTGGAAGTAGCGCTGAGAAAGGTAATAGGCGATGCCGGCCAGGTGATCCATGTGGCCGTGGGAGATGCAGATGATGTTACTGGTGAGGGCGAAGTGCGGCGCGCGGCCGATGTCGAAGCAGACGTCGAGTTCGGGGATTTGGATGACGGTTTCCTCGCCGGCGACGGAGTAGCCGATGACGTGGGTGGTGCCGGGGGGATTGCCGAGGGGTATTTTGGCAAACTTCTGGACGAGGAAGGATTTGGACGGAGGCGGGGGCAGTTTTGGGAGGGTAGTTGGGCGGGGCCGGGGGGGCAAGCGGGGGAGAGACAACGGGATGGCGGAGCAGATTCGGTTCGTCAGGTTGGGCAAACTGCGCCGGGATTTTGAAAGATGGGGAAGCATTTTTGGGGTCGGGAGGGTTTGCCTAGTTCGTCTTTTCGTCTTTCACGATTTTCGGGGGGGTAGGGAACGGCGGGCTTCGCGCTTCATTGTGCAACTTGCATGGAATTCTGTCGGGGCGTGGGAGAATGGAGTGGGGAAGGCCACGGGTGTATTTTAAGGGGTGGGGTGGAGGGGGTCAAGGATAATGTTTGCATTTTGTTAGGAATTTTCTGATGCTTGTTAATGTTGGCTAACAGTTGGTAGTTGATGGAGGGTGGGCAGACGGGAGGTTCTGGGTTCTGGGTTCGGGAGCATGGGTGGGGAGTTTGGATTTGGGACAAGGACGGAGGTTGGATTTAACCCCTGCTGCAGAGTCTCAAGGCAACGGCTTTGGCGACGTCGGGATGGTGGTGGCGATGGAGGCCCATGTTTGACTCCGGCGCGCGTGTCCCTCGGAATATGTACGCATCCCCTTTGAATTCTTCGGAATATGTACGCATCCCCTTTGAATTCTTCGGAATATGTACGCATCCCCTTTGAATTCTTC
>JBBRIN010000121.1:0-8238 GCA_038221115.1 Tepidisphaerales bacterium | reverse complement strand
GGCAGCGTAGCTCAGTTGGTAGAGCGCGGGATTCATAAGCCCAAGGTCACAGGTTCGACTCCTGTCGCTGCTATTTTTGAAGTCTGGCTGAATACGCGAGTTGCGTCTACCCGTCACATCCGACGGCGCAGCCGAAAGCCTCTTACTTGCCGGTAGTCTACCGGCATTCGAGATTTCGGAGGTGCGCCGTGTCAGTCCGTCTCCCCCGTGAACCGAAGTGCCGTCTGCACAAGGCTACTGGTCAGGCCGTCGTCTCGCTCAACGGCAAGGATTATTATCTTGGCCGTCACGCCACTCCCGCGAGCAGGGAACGATATCACCGGCTTCTTGCGGAGTGGAAGGCAGGCCAAGGCCTTCTGATAACCCCCTCACCGGATTTAACGATCATGGAAATGGCGGCGGCGTTTTGGCGACACGCCGAGGCGTATTATCGAAAGTTGGATGGCTCGCCGGATGAAGCGGCCGTGCGGGCCGTGCTGGACGACGTCCCGCCGCAGCGGATGTCGCACGTAACGCGCGAGTTTACCCTTCGGCTCCTGCGGGAGAATCAACTCCGGCTCGTGGCGGGAGAATCATGATGACCAAGGCATTGTTCGTAGCGTGGCGCGGCGGCGACGGCAACGCCGGGCAATGGGGGCCCGTCGGGAAGCTGGAACACCATGCCGGCGGATACCGCTTCCGGTACACGGCCGGCGCGCGGGCGCTCAGCGGTTTCAGGCCGTTTCCGGAGATGCCCCGGCTCGACGACGTTTACGAATCCGATGAACTGTTCCCTTTGTTCGCCAACCGCCTGCTGGCCAAGTCCCGGCCGGAATACGAGGCTTGGTTGACGTGGAGCGGCTTCGATCCGAAAGACCCCCCCGATCCACTGGCGATCCTCGGGGTGACTGAAGGCATCCGTCAAACGGACGAGCTTGAAGTTTTCCCTTGCCCTGAGCCCGATGCGAGCGGTTGCTTCGTCACGAAGTTTTTCGTGCATGGGCTGCGCTGGGTGCACCCGACCGCCCTGGAACGCGTGTCGAGCTTGCGAGCGGGCGAATCGCTCGGGGTCATGTCGGATTGGTCGAACTCGCACGATGCCAAGGCCATCGCCCTTCGAACGACCAACAAGCGCGATCGGCTTCTAATCGGCTACGTCCCGCGATACCTCGCCCACGATCTTTACCTCCTGTTTGGCGGCTGTGGGCCCCGTTCGGTTCAAGTGCATGTCGAACGCCTCAACGTCGCAGCCCCGATGGAGATGCGGTTGTTATGCAGGATTAACGCCTGTTGGCCTGACGGGTTCCAGCCTTGTGTGGACGATGCGTTTAAGGCGCTGGGTCGTGTATCGGAGTCTACGGGAGCCGTAGTCCGTGCGTGAATGGGACGTCGAAAACACTGCCTTCACGCTCCTGAAGGGCCTTGGGTACGGCCTACGCGACGGGCCGGAAGTAGCGCCGGGGGAAACGGCTGCCGAGCGCACCTCGTGGGAGTCGGCGATCCTCACACCCCGCTTGCGCGATGGGTTATCCTCCATCAACACAAAGCTGCCGGCGACGGAGATTGAGCAGATCATTCGCACGCTGGCGCGGCCGCCTCACCCGACGCTTATCGAGAACAACCGGTGGTTCCATGGTCTGCTAACGGACGGCGTGCCGGTGGAGTATCGCGACCCGGCCACCGGTGAGACGCGCGGAGGGCGGGGGCGGTTGATCGATTTTGATAAGCCGGCAAACAACGCGTTCCTCGTCGTGCGGCAGTTCATCCTGCGCGGGGCGAACGGGAAGACCATTCGGCCGGATCTACTGCTGTTCGTCAACGGGCTGCCGCTGGTGGTGATCGAGCTGAAGGACCCGGCCAACGCGACGGCCGACCTCAACATGGCGATCGATCAGCTGGGGCGATACAAGCAGGTGTCGCCCGAGCTGTTCGTGCCGAACCTGCTGCTGGCGGTGAGCGACGGGCTGCTGACGCGGGTGGGGAGCATCACGAGCGGGCGGCAGCGGTTCACGCCGTGGCGGCCGGCGGCTGGACATTCTGTCGGACGAGTTTTTGAGCCGCGTCGCGGCGCTTGAGCAGAAGAACCTTGCATTGGAAACGCTGCGGAAGCTGCTGACGGACCAGATCAAAATGAGCGAGCGGACTAACCTCGTGCAGAGCCGGCAGTTCCGAGAGGCCCTGGAGAAGGCCATGCTCGGCTACACGAACAAGCAGATCACCACCGCGGAGATGATCGCCAAGCTCATGGAGCTGGCAAAGTGGGTGCGCGACGCGCGTCGGCACGGCCAGGAGTTGGGCCTGAGCGTCGAGGAGACGGCGTTCTACGATGCGCTCGCGGAGAATGGTTCGGCGAAAGAGGTGATGAAGTCGGACACGCTACGGCTGATGGCCCGAGAGCTGGCGGAGATGGTAAAGCGCATGCCGAAGCTGGATTGGACGCAGCGGGAGTCGGTGCGGGCGGACCTCCGCAGGGGCGTGCGGCGGCTGCTGGCGAAGTACGGGTATCCGCCGGACCTTTCGGAGGATGCGACGCAGTTGGTGCTGAAACAGGCGGAGGTTTCCACCGCCAATGAAGTCGAGTGACGTCTCCAATGGGGGTGAGGCCGTGCAGGGATGTGCAGGAGGCATTTGACGGGGGCGAGACGAGCGGTCGGTCGGGGAGGCGGTGCCAAACGCTGCTGCACGCTCCTGCACAGCGTCGGTGGAGGGGTGCACGAGTGGCCTGGCTAGGTGGCCGGTGGTCGGACCCTGCCTTTCCTGCGCCACCTCCTGCCGCCCGTCACAGCGAGTGGCGCGCGGTGGGCGTTCGGTTGTCGCCAAGTTCTCAACTTGATTCAGAATTTCTCGTTCAACTTTAACGGGGCGATGAAACGCCGGCTCGGTTTTACAGCTGCGCGCCACGCGCGTACGTCGAGAATCCCCTATGCATTTCGCCAAATCGGCTTGGGCTACCGGCATTGTCACCAGCTCTCGTACCGGACGTGCTACTTGCAGTACCAGGAGCGGCAGATCCTGGGTCCGATCGCCGCGCGCATGGGATTTGATCCAAGTAGGCGAAGGCGAGCCTGAAGAGGTCCTGCGGGATCAGCAGAAGCTTAAGGAACGATTGGACTGTATCTCGGCAAGGAGGCGCGCAAGGCCAGCGCCGCCTAGTCGGGGCCGACCGTGGGAAGACGGACCAACCATTCATCGCTGATCGTCGTTCAGCCACTCCTCCATCCATGCCTCGACCAGTCCCTCGGCGGCATCGTCGGCCTGCATTTCCTCAATGGCCAAGTCGCGGAGAGGATCGGCCGGCGGCTGATCGAGTGCGCTAGATTTCGTTAGGGAGCTGCGGATGGCCAAGAAGCCCGTTGAGGAGACTTCGGGTCGCTGGGGTGATGGCTCCCACAGGACCATCCTCGCCATCTCCTGGGCTGCCCACGGGTTTTCGCCAGCGTCGATCAAATCGCCGTAATACTCCTTCGCCCGTTCCTGCGCCACAATGGCCGCCAGCCTTAAGACGCCTTCGGCAGCCAGGTGCTCCACCATCTCCGGCGACGCAATGGCCCATTGCTCCAAGGACTCGGCACCCCAAGGCCCGAGTGGGGGACAGCCCAATCGGACGAAGGCCCTTTGAAACACCCGAGCTGAATCGAGTTCCAACATGTCGACACCATTCTACGTCCGCCGCGTCCCGCGTGCGGGGGCGAAAACGAACGCGCCTGCTGTAACGCCAACGGATACCGCCATGACTACCGCGCAGCCGAGATCCCACCAGCGGTGTCCCCAGATCGCTCCCAGCATCGCCGCCCCGATGAGCATCCAAGCGATTCCGCCGAGCACCAGGGCGGTCTGGCGCGGGTGCGACGGCGCCATGCGGACGCCGGCACTGAGCGATAGGCCGGCCGCCGCCGCCCACTTCAGCAGCTCCATGTAGAGCGGCAGGTGGTCGCGGACGGTGAGGGCGTTGACGATTGGAATGATCATGCAGAGCGCGCACCAGCTGAGCACGACGGCCGGCAATACGCCCAGCCACCGGAGCGTCGCTAAGACGGGCCACGGTCGCCGAAACGACCGCTCAAGTTCCTCGTGGTCCATCAGGAGTTCGGCAAAGCCACTGTGACTCCGAGACGGCGGTCGCGGGGCGGACCCTGTCATGCCACATCGCTCACACTCAAAGCGATCCGCTCCTGAGCCAGCGATCTCCTGTTGCTCACCGCACTGCCTGCAGGTGACTACCATGACGGCCCCATTTCCGGCGGCGCGATGATCCGTTCCACCCTGCTCCTGTGATAGGAGCAGCAGGGCGTGAGCGTAGCGTGCTCCGTGAATGGGAGCAAGAGTACAGCACACCGCCCGCTACCGCCGCTTGTGTGAGATGCTGCGGACGTGGCGCACTGACGCTGGATTCACGCAGCGTGATCTGGCCGAACGGCTCGGCAAGCCTCCCTCCTTCATCCACAAGTGCGAGGTCGCAGACCGGCGGATCGATCCCTTGGAGTTTGTGGAGGGGTGTAGAGCGTGTGATGTTGGGAGGTTGTCAGCGATCAAGGACGTGGAAGAACTGATCTGACGCGCCCCTACCCGGACGTGGAGCTTCGGCGCTCGGGGAGATGTTGGCGAGGTTGGGGAAGCGGCTTGCACTCGCGAAGCTACCCGGCAAACACGCAGGAGCGGGGTTCTGCCGGGGGGGCATAACAATCGGTAAATCAACGGAGCCTCAATTCGTCGCGGATGAACGCGCGGGGGATAGGTGTTCACTGCACGATGAGTGAAGCTTGGGGCGGCGGGTAGAGACCCGGTCGATCGCGACTCCATCCGGCGGACCATGCCTGGGCGGCAACTGAAGCTGAGTTGGGATTGCAAACCATCACCGATTCTCGGTTGGGAGCTCTCACTGACGAAACCAGGCCCTACGTCATCGTGGTCGGGGGTTTGTGTCACACGGGTGTGAGATTCTGGAAGGTTTCATGGGGCTTAGAATCGTGCCTGATAACTGGCGAAGCGAGAGCGGCAACTGCTAGCGCCTGTTGGGGCGCCCCTATTTCAAATGGGTGACCACGGTTGAGCGAACACCAGGCAGAGAAGGCGCGGGCCATGCGGGAGTGGCTGGACCGCTACCTGCGGGACCGAAAGCCGTGGCCGAGCCTCGAACCCAACGGGAAGTGAAGTGCACGCCAGGATCTGCTGGCTCAATGGTAACGGTTTGGGCGCTTCTGCCGGGAAAGGCTGCGGCTGGAGGCAACGACGGTGACTGAGGCGTTCGGACTGGGACCGGAGGACCTCGTGGGAGAAGTCACGGCTTCCTGTTGCGGAGTTATGGTTGATGAAGAGGCGGTAAAACCGTGGTCCGAGTTCTGGTCAGCGCGGTGGGATCGGCGGTTCGCCTGAGTTGATGAAGCGAAGGCGCATCCCCGACAAGGCGCCGGGCGGTCGGTTCAGGAACGCAATAGGGCGAAGACCGCCCGGAAGTGGGTAAAGGTCGAGGCGCATCTGACGCAGGTGGAGAAGGTCCAAGGACTGGCCAACGCGTACGAGCTGCGAGAGCGGCTCGAGCGAGGGGACACGACCCTGTCCGAGTTGACGGGGCGCTAACGCCCCGGCGGACTTCGCTCAGGGCGCCGGGGTGAGAGTGATGTGCTCGACGTCCATGATGAGTTTGTGGGCCTTGCGCGTCGCCCGGAGGGCGACGGTGACGTGGCCGGCGGTGAGGTTGGCTGCGCCGAGTTCGACGCGGGCAAAGGTGTTCCAGGCGCCGCTCGACTCAACGGTCATTGAGAGGGCCGGCTGGCCATCTACGGTGACCTCAACATCGCTCCCGGCTTGGTCGGGTGGGCACGCACAGGTCACGGCGACGGAGAACGGCCCGGCCTTCGTCACATCCACGATCCACGACACGTACTCGTGCTCGCTACCCCAGTTGCCGAAGTTTCGCAGCCCGTCGGGGTTCTCGTCCGGACTGTCTTCGACGGCAGCCGCGTGCATCGATCGCTGGAACGACAGCGACGCCCCGTGTGCAGTGGCGTCTGCGGCCGCCAGTTCATAGGCCCCGCCTGGACTGACGGATACTGCAGGCGGGTTCAGCGGCCGTCCGTCCTCTGCTTTGTCCAAGGCGATCATCGGCTGGCCAGTGACGGGCGTGACCTCTAGGCGGTGGTATTCGACGATGCTTTCGAGCGACCCCACGGCGATCAACCGGGACGACCGCGCGCTGAACATGCGCTGGGCACAGACGTCTCGCCCATCCGTCCGGTACTCGCAGAGGGGCTTGCCGTCGAGATATGCGGCAACGCCATCGCTGCGGGCGCGGATCGTCACATGGTAGAGGTGATTGTTGGCCAAGGGCATGGGGACGCGGGTGGGGTTTCCCTTCCCGCTTCCGACACCGTTGATTTGCCCGAGCTACGCGTCGCGATTGCCGCCGCTGCCGACGCAGAGGGTGCAGCTAGAGCGACCGATCGGAAACGACAGCGCGATGGCATTTTTGCCCGAGATGCGAACGACGTCGGCGTCGAGGTCGTATTCGGGGCCGGGGGCGTAGGGAAGTGTCATGTGGGCGGCCTCGTGGCCGTGAGTGATAAGGACACCGTCGCCGAGGGCGTATTCGTGAAGCCGGGCGGCCTCAGCATCGATCAGAGTGAGGAGGGATTCAGATTTCCCGGCGGGTCGCTCGGGAAGTGGGCGGGCCTGGAGACCGGGCGGCTGGGTCAGGTCAAAGATTTCGCTCGCAGGTGCGGTCGTGGGCGCAGCTGCGGTGTCCGGAGCATTAGGCGCGGCGCGCAGGGCCGGCAACGTCGTCAGCAGGCAGGCGATCAAGGCGAGGGAACCGCGCATGCGACACTTCTTCAAGATCAGCGATAGACCTTCCCCGGGCCCGGAGACGAGACAGCATTCTTTCACCGGGGCGGGGAGGCGTCAAGGCGAGGGGGACGGGTTGATCCCAAGACGCATCGGCATGAGGTCGCGCACGCAGACGCGAATGGATCCGGCTCGCGACGGCGGAGATATAAATGTCACCCCATCCTCGGTCATCGCGGCACGCGCCCCCCGTCGGTCGAGAAATAAGCATTGGAATCGTGCTCTGGAACCGTTCGTATAGACGCCGGCAGATTCCGCGTTACCGGCAGCAAGGGCCTCGGCTATCTTCGCCATAGCGTCGTTGAGCAGTTTTACCCTTTCAAGGAGTACCGTATGGGCGACATGAAGGACAAGGTCAAGGACAACATCGACAAGGCTGCGGACAAGACCAAAGAAGTGGCCGGCAAGGCCGTAGACAAGACGAAGGACGCGGCCAAGTCCGCTGGCAACGCCATGAAGGACGCCGGCAACAAGGTGAAGGACGCGGGGAAGTAGCCCGCACGCGATGCCGAATAGACGCGACGAGCCTCCCGTACAGGAGGCTCTTCGTGTTTTCTTTCATTGCCTTTTCTCCCACGCCTGCGAACAAACTAGCTGGCCCCGAAGTCATCCTCGAAGGCTACCGACGTGCCGGCTCTCCCCTGCCCACAAAGGAACGAAACATGACAAACGAAACTGTGTCCACGCTCAACAATCTGATCGAGACGCTTAAGGACGGCAAGGACGGGTTCGAGACTGCCGCCGGGGACGTGAAGGACGCGATGGTAAAGACCACCTTTCTTGAGTTCGCCCAGCAGAGGTCCCGCTTCGCCGGGGAACTTCAGGTCGAGGTGAAACGGCTCGGTGGCGAGGCCGAGCAAACCGGCAGTACCGCCGCCGCCGCCCATCGGGGGTGGATCAACCTGAAGAGCGCCCTGGGGGGCGGCGAGAAAGCCATCCTCAGCGAAGCCGAACGGGGCGAAGACGTTTCTGTGAAGAACTTCGAGAAGGCTATGAAGGCGAACCTGCCGCCCGATGTCGCCGGTGTCGTCCGCCGCATGTTCGACGAGGTGAAGAAGGCGCACGACCGCGTCCGCGACCTGCGGGATTCGTGGAAGTAAACGAAGAGCTAAGCACCAACGATCTGAACCAGTCCGTCTTGCGTCCAAGCAGATAACGAGCGATCCATCTGAAACGGACACCACCCAGCCGCAGGCGGTGGAGATCGCCACCGCGAGGCCCTGGGGGCGATGTGCCCCGTAAACAACCGAGGCCCCTGTTCGGGGCCTCGATCGTGCGTCTTAGAGCACGTTTCACGGTGATGTATCGCTATAGCCGCAATGCTCGAAGTAGCCTTCGCAGTCATCGAGGGTGATCGCGTGCAGCGCGTCCCTTACGCCGTCAACCACTCCATCAAAGGTGCGGGCGGCCGCTTTTTTC
>JBBRIN010000120.1:0-8244 GCA_038221115.1 Tepidisphaerales bacterium | reverse complement strand
GATTCGGGAAGCATCGGGTTTCCACGATGGAGACCGCGTTCTTAGCCGGACTCGCGGCGCTGTGGCTTTGCATCTTCCTTCTTGAGAAAATCAAATCGCGGGATTGAGTGCTCGAAATATCAAACGGACCCATTATCGAGGTGCCACATGTCCACGCCAACCAACAACTACCCCAAGCTCCACAACGCCATGTGGCCCGGCCTCGTCGGCAAGGGCAGCCCCGGCGCTGAGCCGTTCATCGATCTGGACACGATGCTCGACCTGACCGCCAAGGCGAGCGTGAACGGGATCAAGTTTGATGGCGTCGACATCTTCCTGTTCGATCCGCACATCAACATCGATGCCTCGGAGGATGCCCTCGATCGCGTCGCCGAGAAGGTGGAAGCGAAGGGCCTGAAGATCGGCTCGGTCGTCGCCCCCATCTGGCCCCCTACCGGCGGCGGCGCGGCGATGGGCTCGGAGGAAGACCGCAAAAACTTCGTCACGCAGGTGCGCAAGGGCTGCCGCATCGCCGAGTACTTCCGCAAGATCGGCGTCCGCCCGCACGGTGTCGTGCGCATCGACTCGGCCTCGGGCCCCGATGACTGGTACAAGGACCCGGCCGCCAATCAGAAGAAGATCGCCCAGACCTTCCGCGAAGCCGCGGCCGTCGCCGAAGGGCACGGTGAGCAGCTTGCCGCCGAGGGCGAAATCTGCTGGGGCGGCATGCACTCGTGGAAGCGCATGGTCGAGCTGCTGGAGCTGGTCGATCGCCCGCAGACCGTTGGCTTCCAGGCCGACATGGCCCACACGCTGCTCTACACGATGGGGTACAACGCCCCGGAAGATTCCATCCTCCCCCAGGGCTACGACTGGAAGGATGGCTCTAAACTCAACGACGCCTTAAAGACCCTCACCGATGCCCTTCGCCCTTGGACGATCGACTTCCACGTCGCCCAGAACAACGGCACGGTCCACGGCTCGGGCTCGCACGATAAGACCGGCCGCCACTGCATGGCCAACGACCCCACCGGAAAGCTCGACATCCCCAGGCACGCCGGCTACTGGCTGCGCAACGAAGCCAACCTCCCCCTCAAGCGCCTCCGCCACATCTGCTGGGATGGCTGCATGTTTCCCAACGATGTGATGATGAAGCAGCAGACGTGGAACGACATCCTCGGGGCGATGATCAAGGTGCGGGAGCTGCACGGGTGGGCGGAATGATCATTCGGATCGCTGGCCATTCATCCCACAACTTTTAGCCGGAAGGAACGCTCGCTCATGACACAAAAACCCCTCAACATCGGCATGATCGGCTACGGCTTCATGGGCCGGGCCCACACCAACGGGTACAAGCGCGTCAATGACTTCTTCAAGCTCGACTACCGCCCCATCCTCAAGGCCGCCTGCGGGCGCGATGCGGCGAAGGTGAAGGAGTTCGCCGACAACTGGGGGTATGAATCGGTCGAGACCGACTGGAAGGCGCTGCTGACCCGCAAGGACATCGACTGCGTCGATATCTGCACGCCCAACAACATGCACAACCAGATCGCCATCGCCGCCGCCAAGGCCGGCAAGATGATCCTCTGCGAAAAGCCGCTGGCGATGAACGCGGCCGAGGGGGAGGAGATGTGCAAGGCGGTCGAGACGGCGAAGGTGCCGAACATGGTCTGGTACAACTACCGCCGCGTGCCGGCCGTCACCTTCGCCAAGCAGCTCATTGATCAAGGCCGGCTGGGAAAAATCTTTCACGTGCGGTCGAAGTTTCTGCAGGACTGGACCATCTCCGCCGACCTGCCGCAGGGCGGGGCAGCGCTGTGGCGGCTGGATGTGGCCGCCGCGGGCTCGGGCGTGACCGGCGACCTGCTCGCCCACTGCATCGACACCTGCATCTGGCTCAATGGCCCGATCAAGGATGTCTCGGCCGTCACGGAGACATTCGTGAAGGAACGCAAGCACAACCTGACCGGGAAGGTGGAGAAGGTCGGCATCGACGATGCGTGCATCTTCAACTGCCACTTCGACAACGGCTCGCTGGGCAACTTCGAATCCACCCGCTACGCCCGCGGCCACAAGGCCCAGTACACCTTCGAGGTCAACGGCGAGAAGGCGAGCCTGCTGTGGGACCTGCACGACCTGCACCGCCTGGAGTTCTTCGACTACAAGGACGAAGGCCCGCTGCGCGGCTGGAAATCCATCCACATCTCCGACTCCGATCACCCGTATCTGAAGCACTGGTGGGTGCCGGGGCTGAACCTCGGCTACGAACACACTTTCGTCCACCAGGTGGCCGACTTCATCGAGGGGCTGCAGAACAACAAGCCCGCCAGCCCGACGTTCCGGGATGCACTGGAAACGCAGCGGATCTGCGATGCGGTGCTGAAGAGTGCGAAGAGCAAGCAGTGGGAGAATGTGGCCCGATAGCCCGGGTGGCTGCGCGTGCGCCGTTGAACCGTGCGAGACCAACAGCGGTAGATGCCCTTCCAAATCTCAATCACGACAGACGCCGAGGCGCAGATGCGCGCGCTGCCCGCGCACCGGCGGCGAGTGCTCGAGGCGGCAATTGTGGCTCGGTTGGTCGATCGCCCCACCATACCTACGCGCGCCATCAAACGCCTGCGACCGAATCCATTCGCGGAATACGAGCTTCGTGTCGGCGACCTCCGTGTGCTGTATAATGTGAATGTCGGAGCGTCGGAAGTCGTACTCCTCGTCATCGGGCGCAAGGACGGGAACAAGCTGATCATCGGAGGCATTGAGTTCCATGGCCATCAAGACAATCCCGCTGAGCCAACTGGAGGCGGACCCACGGGGGACGCTGACTGAATGCGCGGATTCGGGCGTGCCCCTTGTCATCGAACTGCCGGGGCACGGTTGGGTCGCCATTCAACCCCTCGACGCAGCGCATGACGATTCGCTCGTCAATGATCTGCTGGAAAGCAATCCCGCCTTTCAATCCCTTGTGGAGAAATCCAAGGGCAGCCCGCGCAAGCCGTTTTTACCTTCGAGTTGACCTTTTTTACCACGCCTCGATTCCACGGTTCGACTCGTCAAAGCACCTCATGGGACATGGCATGCCGAATGGCAGCGACAAGAATTGGGTGCGGTTGTGTTTGACCATTGATGGTTTCAGAGCACGCTTCGACGTCTGGCCTACGCGCCTCCGCGCGAAGCCGGACATCGTCGAAGATATCCGTGAACACCTGTTGACGCAGGAGTCGTGGGGACTGCTCGCGAAAAAAATTCAACTGCTCTCCGATCCCGGCGTCGAATCCCTGATTGCCGAAGACGACGCGGGCCGCGAATGCGCTTATGGGAGCGATTATTCAACCCAATCACTCGGCGTGCGCGCCGCGGAGTGGCCTTCGATAACGCCGATTGTTGAGGATGAGTTATCGAATTACTCGGTTGCCATCGGTAATGGGAGGGCTAAGGATCCTGAAACGACCAAGCCAAATGATCCTCCAAGCACAACCCACCCAGCAATCGGGTTCATAGCGATCGACTACAAATTGCTCAATGCACGGCAAAAGGAAAACTTCAACTTCCAGAAGCTGTCCGCCGTGCTCGCGGATTTCGGGTTCACCACGATGCGGCTGAATGACGACTGGCGAGGTGCGGACTTCATTGCGCAGCACCTCGACGGCCAGACGTTCTTAGGCGTCCAGCTAAAGGGCCGGCTCGTCGTCGCCACCAAATACGAGCGAAAAGAGCTATATGTTGCGTTCTTCGAAAGTCCCTATTGGTACATGTACCCTCACGACGAACTTTTGGACGTTTTGAAGGGGTCCGACAAGAAAAACATGTTTGAAACCGTTTCTTGGCGAAAGCGAGGGGGATACTCATTCCCTCGCTTGGATAAGAAGTTGTTCGAACTGTTGGAGCCCTATCGCATTCCGCATTCCCAGGCTGATCGCCGGTCCCGACCAACCGATCGACGCTCCGGAGCAGACATAGCCGACGTTTCAAAACGTCGGAAGCATCCTCTGGGGCCGGAGATGTGACGCGGAATACCCTATGCCCTTGCCTAACCCGTCTCGCGTTGTTTTCCGCCCCCCGTCCCGCCGCGACGTCCTGCGCGCCGCGAGTCTGGCCGTTCCGGCGGTGATCGGCGCCCTAGAGTCCGTGGCGATCGCTGACACTGACGCCGCGGCCCCCCCACTCACCATTTTCCCCGAACCGCTCTTCGAGTTGTCGCCTTACCTCTACATGCAGTTCATGGAGCCGCTGGGCACAACCGATGCCTCGGTGGAAGCATCGTGGGAACATCTGCAATCGCGCTGGCGGCCGGACCTGATCGATGCGACGCGCGAGCTTGCGCCGCCGATGATGCGATGGGGAGGACTATTCAGCGGCTACTACCGCTGGCGCGAGGGCGTCGGCCCGCGCGCGGGCCGCAAGCCGATGCATAACCTTGTGTGGGGTGGAGTCGAAACCAACCAGGTTGGCACCGCCGAATTCCTCGATTTTTGCCGGCAGGTGCAGGCCGATCCGCTCATGTGCGTCAACTTTGAAGGAGAGGGGGATCCCCTCTGGGTGAAGAACGTGCTTGGCGAGGCGCGCGCGGGCAATGCACAGGAGGCGGCGGATTGGGTCGATTACTGCAACAACCCGGATAACGCCGAGCGCATCGCGCATGGGTTCCGCGAGCCGATGCCGATCAAGGTCTGGCAACTGGGGAACGAAACCTCCTATGGGCCGCAGCGATTCAAGCGGGGCGCGGCGATCGAGAAGACGATTGAATTCAGCCGCGCGATGAGGAAGGTGGATAAGTCGATCAAGCTGATCGGCTGGGGCGACACCGGTTGGGCGCCGGCCATGATCAAACGTGCCGGGGAGCACATCGACTACGTCGCTTTCCATCATCTCTTCGACCCCGGCCGCCCCTGCCGCGACGGTGAGTATCAGAAGGATCCCGCCGCTACGTGGGAGGTTCTGATGGCCAGCGTGAAGCGCCACGAGAAGAAGCTGCTGGAGGTGCGGCAACAGGTCGAGCCGCACAAGTTTCCGCTCGCGCTGACCGAATGCCACTACACGATGCAGGGCCGCAACCGCTGCGATTTGAATTCCGCGTGGGCCGTCGGCGTCGCCTACGCGCGCTTCCTCAACCTTCACCAGCGGCACGGGGATCTGTTGAAGATCGCCAACCTCGGTGACTTCTGCGGCACGCGCTGGCAATCCAACGTCATCATGCTCCCCACGCCGCGCGGCAAGGCGTACATCATGCCGGTCGGCAAAGTCGCGGCCCTGTATCGCAAGCACACGGGCACGCATTTTGTCCGATGCGAGAGCGGCGCGGCCGACCTGGATGTCACCGCCAGCCGAACCGGCGACACCATCTTCGTCCACGTGGTCAACACCCACCGCACCCGCGCCCAGTCCTGTCGCCTTGCCGTCACGGGCCTCCCCATTCGCTCTGCCAAAGTGTTTCAGATCGCCGTCGATGCGCAGTTGGAGATCACGTCCGCACAGGATGATCCGATGACCGTCACGACCATGGATATCGATGTCGCTCGCGCGCTATCGATCCCCGCGGCGTCGGTTTCGGCGATCGAGCTGCGCGTGTGACAAGCGACGAGAAAACATGGCGACCTTGTGGCATTCCGTGCTACTATTCAAGCATGGCGACGGTGCCGTCAGGACAACCTCTCATCGACAGGATGGTGATCGCTGTGGAACGCGTGCGCGAACGTCTGTTGCGGGCCGCCAGGGCGCTGGAAGACGCGGGGGTTCTGTATGCGGTGATCGGCGGCAACGCGGTCGCAGCGTGGGTGGCGAGCGTCGACCCGGCTGCGGTGCGTAATACGCAGGATGTCGACGTGCTTCTCCGCCGGTCGGATCTCGACGCGGCCAGGCGCGCCATGGAGGCGGCCGGATTTGTTTATCGCCGAGTCAGCGGAATCGACATGTTCCTCGACGGCCCGAATGCCAAGGCTCGCGATGCGGTACATGTCATCTATGCCGGCGAAAAGGTCCGGCCAGACAGCGCCGCAGCATCGCCGGATGTCACCGACTCACAACGACCGGACCAGTTCCGAATCATCGCGCTCGAATCGCTCGTGAAGATGAAGCTCACGTCGTATCGTCGGAAGGATCAGGTCCATCTTCTTGATATGCTCGACGTCGGCCTCATCGATGCCTCATGGCCTGCGCGATTCCCCGCCGATCTGGGCGCGCGACTTCAACACGTGATCGATACGCCTGAAGGCTGATCTGGCCACACTCATCGCACGCAACGTCGCTCACCGCCGCGGGTAGCTCAAAGCAACGCGGCGGGCGAATTGAACTCTTTGAGGAGCCCCGAAACATGAAACTGAACCGCCTCGCCCTGGCCCTTTGCATCTTGTCCTTCGCAGCCGTGATTACCCGCGCCGAAGACCTCAAGCCCTCCCCCGACGACTCCTCATTTAAGCCGCTCTTCAACGGCAAAGACCTTTCCAATTGGGACGGCGACCCTGCGTTTTGGAAGGCTGAGAATGGCCTCATCGTCGGCGAGACCACCAAGGAACGTAAGATCCAGCACGGCAACACGTTCCTCATTGCCCGCGACGGGGACAAGGATGCGGACTTCGGGGACTTCGAATTCCACGTCTCGTGGCGCTTCGCCCCCGACCGGCCCTTCGGCAACAGCGGCATCCAATATCGCAGTCACCGCGTGCAAGCTGATGCAAAGAACGCGGAGAACAAGTGGATCGTCGGTGGCTATCAGGCCGACTGCGACAAGGACAATCAGCACACCGGAATCTGCTACGAAGAGAAAGGCCGCGGCCTATTCTTCCCGATCGGCAAGAAGCTCCACATTGGCGCGGACGGCAAAAAGGACGAGTTGGGCGACACCGCTTCAATGGACGACATCAAGACCAAGGCGCGCAAGCCCGCCGGCGAATGGAACGAGTACGTCGTCATCTGCAAGGGCAACCACTGCGTGCAGGTGCTGAATGGCGTCACTACGGTTGACTTCACAGACGACCACACGGGCAAGTCGGCCGCAAGTGGAATCCTTGCGCTGCAACTGCATCAGGGGGCGGAGATGCGCATCGAGTTCAAAGACCCGAAGATCAAAACTCTGGGCAAGGGCTCGAAGTGAACGGTGCGGTCACACCCAGAAATTTCTCCAGCCGACGATTTGATTCCAGGCCTCTTTGCTGCACCACGGAGGGCAGCCGCCGGTGTGGCCGAGCAGGTCGAAGAAATAGACTTCGGCTTCTTCCTCGATGAGATCGCGGGTTTCGCCGGCCTTGAGGCGGCGGTGGTAGTCTTCGTGGTGCTTGCGCGCGGCGTGCTGCGCTTCTTGGCCGGCGTGGCGGCGGACCAGGTCGGCTAGCTTGTGGTAAAAGGTGCGCAGCGACTCATCTGCATCCGGCGGCACGATGCAGTACTTTTCCAGGCAATGGTTGAAGCGCTTGAGCTTCTCCGGCCATGGCATGGCGGGGGCGAGGGCCGAGGTGACGTGCTGCCCGACCTTGTGCGCGGCCTTGGCGTGTTTGTCGCCGGCGGCCTCGGCTTGCTCGATGTGCTTTTTGTAGAAGGCGTCGGCGTGGCCGATCACCGGCAGCGGATGAAAGTGGCCGACGGACCGAGCCGGATACGACGGGGGGGCCGGATGAGAGCTGGAGTTCGGGGCCACGGGGATGGGGGGTGGCGCGGAATGGCCGGGACTTGTCGAACCGGCACCAGCGGCGTAAGAACCGTGCGGCATGGCTTAACCTCGCGATTTGAACATGGCCGGAGCCCCGAGCCCAAGAAGGCACAGGGAGAGGTGAACAAAGCTCCAACCTTCCCCCCCATCATACCAAGCTGTCACGCCATGCAACAAATTTACTTCATCATGACCTTTTCCCGCATTTTTCCTTCTTTCATGGTCAACCCCTCCCGAACCGACCGGCCGTACTCGGGATCGGCTTTCGTGAAGTACTCGATCATCCGATCCTGGATGTCCTTTTTGCACATGCTGAGGTTTCCGACGAGGTTGCGGATCAGCTCCTCGCGCTCGAGGGCGCTGAACGTTCGGAAGCGCTCGCCCGCCTGCTTGAAGTCGTTGGTCCGGGTGATTTTCTCGCGAACGAGCTTGCCCTCGACGCGCGGGGTGTGAGGTGTGGCGGTGCGCGGGGCTTCTTTCAGGCCGCCGAGGCTGCTGGGTTCGTAATTGACGTGGGGGTTTTCGCCGCCGCCGTCGACGTAGTAGGTCATCTGGCCGTCGCGCTGGTTGGTGGCGACGGGCACCTTGGGGCGGTTGATGGGTAACTGGAGATAGTTGGGGCCGAC
>JBBRIN010000119.1:0-8244 GCA_038221115.1 Tepidisphaerales bacterium | reverse complement strand
ATCTGCACCGTCGGCCCCTCGCGCCCCAGCGACAGGCCGCTTCCGATCCCCAGCACCCCGCCGATGAACTTGACGGGGATCAGCCGCCGCCAGTCCAGCTTCCGCACATGCAGGAGCACGCCTTTGAGGTGCGGGATGCCGCTCCCCGCCGCCTCGGGAGCGAAGCGGACGGTGATCCATCCGGCCAATCCGCCGAGAACCAGCCCGATGGCGGGCAGCACCGCCCAACCCCACCGCGGATACCCGTGCAGGATGAAGAGCAACTGCTCGCGCCACCCTTCGGCCAGCGCGAGCGCTCTGCGGAACGCCACCGCCAGCAGCCCGGCGCACAGCCCGACCACCGCCGCGCGAAAAAAGTGCGCGCGGCGCGGCGAGCGCAGCGCCCCGGCCGAAGGGCTCTGCGGACCTGGGCTGGCGGCGGGATCGGTCATTTTCCGGAGCGTAATGCGGTCGCCGTGGCTTTACAAACGGTTCAGCGAAGCGCGGCCGGGTCCGCCGGTATTCCTGCGGACCCGTTCTCGACTCGACCCAACCGCTCCGCTACCAGAGAGCCGTTGTGCGGGCTGAGTTACAGAACGCGTTTCACGGCGCGAACCGTGATGACGACGGGGAATGTTGGATCGTTCTCAAGGAGGCTCCGGCGCGGGAGGTTTTCCTGCGCCATGCCGACCCAGAAGGCCATGCCTGTCAGGGCGTTGCCATGCGATTCGACAGTGAGCGCATCGGGCGGGAAGTGTTTGCCGAAGACGTATGCAGCGGAGTGGCTGGTGAATCGCCAGAAGTTGCCCGCGACGTTGGTCTCGAGGCCTTCCACTTTGCCCAGGCACGGGAGAGTCACCAGCAGGACGCCGCCAGGCTTAAGGATGCGGTGGCACTCGCGCGCGGCGGCGTCCAGATCATCGATGTACTGAAACGTCTGCGTGCAGATGAAGCAGGTGTAGGTGTTGTCGGCAATGCTCGTGAGGTGACGAAGATCACCGATGACCGTAGCGTCCTGATTATTCGGGCTGATGTCGAGCACATCGGCGCGCGTGACGTTGGCGCCGCCGAAGCGGTGGGTGTAGAGGGCGTCCTTCACCTCGAGCGTGTGGCCGCGGACGTCGGCGGCGTGTCGTGCGAGGAACGATTCAATGTAATGACGGTCGATGGGAAGGCCGCGATCGCGACCGGCGTAATGGCTGAGAGGTTGCCGCCGGTGGAGCAGCAGGTAGAGGGATCGGGGGCGGCGCCAACGGGCCAGGCGGTAGCGCCAGGACTCGGGCAGGCGTGATTTCAGCTTGGAG
The DNA here is from genome assembly GCA_038221115.1 of Tepidisphaerales bacterium. Lineage (GTDB taxonomy): Bacteria > Planctomycetota > Phycisphaerae > Tepidisphaerales > Tepidisphaeraceae > JANXVV01. The sequence continues at coordinate 6,961 of JBBRIN010000119.1, read as the reverse complement.
ATCAGCGACACGGAGCGTGAGGGTCGGGGGATGCGTGTGCGCTGTCAAGCCGGGTGGCGGGGGGGTGGCGGGGGGGGGTGGAACGGGCGCGACGGATGCACGTTGCATTTGGCAGGAGCCGGAGGATGATCGAGGCGATGCCGGAACCAGATGTGGCAGACCTCTTGACGGTGGCGCAGGCGATGGCCGTGATCGATGCGGCAGAGGTGGAGCCGCAGGTCGCGCGGGTGCCCTTGTCGGAGGCGCGGGGGATGCGGCTGGCGGAAGCCTTAACGGCGGACCGTGACGCGCCGCCGTTTCATAAAAGCCAGATGGACGGGTACGCGGTCCGCTGCGCTGATGTTGCTAGTGCCAGTCGCGACACACCCGTCTTGCTCAAAGTCGTGGGGGAGATCCCGGCCGGGTCAGCGGCGCATCGTGAACTGCAAAGCGGCGAGGCGTTTGCCATCATGACCGGTGCGCCGATGCCGGTGGGAGCCGATGGGGTGGTTCCGGTGGAGGAGACCCGGAGGCGAGGTTCAGAGGAGTCAGGGGAACAAGGGGAAGTGAGCGTCGAGGCCGCGGCGGTGCGGGGGCGATACGTCGCGCCGCCGGGCAGCGATGTGCGCGCGGGGGAGGTGGTATTGAAGCGGGGCGTGTTGCTGGAGGCGGCGCAGCTTGCGGTGGCGGCGAGCGTGGGGGCGGCGTTCGTGCCGGTCTTCACGCGGCCGCGAGTGGCGGTGCTGTCAACTGGGGATGAACTGGTTCCGGTGGATCGCACGCCGGGCGAGCATCAGATTCGCAGCTCAAATAATGCGATGCTGGTGGCGTTGCTCGCGAAGATGGGTTGCGAGGTGGTGGATCTGGGGACGGCTCGCGATACACCGGAGGAGATTGGGGGCGCAATGGAAGAGGCGCTTGCTAGCGCAGATGTGCTCTTCGTTAGCGGTGGGATGAGCATGGGGACCCGGGACTACGTGCCGAGGATGATCCGAGAACTCGGTTTCGTCGTTCAAGTATCGAAGCTCCGGATCAAACCCGGCAAGCCTTTCGTCTTCGCCACCCGAACCCAACAGCACTCGATGGTCACCTTGGCAGAGCCGCGAGCGAATGGGAGCCGAACCGCGGTCGTCTGGGGCCACAAATATATTTTTGGATTGCCCGGCAATCCAGTGAGCGCCTTCGTCTGCACGATTCGTCTCGCGTCGCGGCTACTGGTGCGGCTCGCGGGTGGCGTGCCGGTGGAGAAGTGGTTGTCGGGGAAGCTGGAGCAGGGGCTGGGGCCAAATGGTACGCGCGAGTTTTATCAGCCGGTGGTGTGGACGCCTGCGGTGGGGGGGGCCGGGGGGGGGAGCAATCGAAGCGAGTTTGCCACCGTGACCGCGATGACGTGGAAGGGGTCGGCGGATATCTATACTCTGGCTGCGGCCAACGCCTTTCTGGTGCGGGTGGAGAACGAGCCGCCGTTGGGGAAGGGGACGCTGGTGCGGGTGTTGGAGATTTGACGGGAGCCGGCCATGAGCGACGTGCGCGTCTACGGGGCGGATTGGTGCGAAGATACGATGGCGACGCGGGAACAACTGGATCAACTCGGGGTGAAGTACGAGTACGTGGATGTGGATCTCGACAAGGCGGCCGAGGCGTGGATCAAGCAGAAGAACGGCCAGAAGCGCAAGACACCTACCGTGGACGTGCGGGGGGAGATTCTGATTGAGCCCAATGAGAGAGAGCTGGTGCAGGCGCTGCGAGATAAAGGGCTGACCAAGTGAGACAACGGGTGTCGCGTTAGTTTTGCTTGATCGCCGCGAGGGCGTAGAACGGCCGTCCCTCGCGCTTGTACTTGCGCTCAAAATTGGTCCCGACGAACTCGCCATCCGCGGCGGAACCGGGGCGGTTGTAGTCAACAATACTCAAGCCGGCGGCGGCGGCGCGCAGGGTGGGATCGATGTTCTCCTCAAAGTATCCCTGATGGTCGGTGACGACTTGCAGCAGCCCACCCGGCTTAAGGGTGCGGAGCACGAGAGGCATGAACTTCGGCTGGATCAGCCGTCGCTTGTGATGGCGCGCTTTAGGCCAGGGATCGGGGAAGTAAATGTGCAGCACGGACAGGGAATGGTCCGGCACAAATTCCGTCAGAAAAAAATTGGCCTCGGCTCGCACGGTGCGCGCGTTGGTGCAATGGTGACGGCGGAGGCGGTCGCTGGCGTAACGCCAGAACCAGCGCGCCCATTCGATGCCGAAGAAGTTCACTTCGGGCCGAGCCCGCGCTTGCTCGGTCAGGAAGGTACCCTTGCCGATGCCGATCTCCAGCTCGACGGGGTTGGTGTTGCCGAAGAGGGCTTGCCAATCGAGCGGCTTGGCGAGGGTTTCGACGTCGAGGCCCACCGGCTCGACGATCAACTCGTGATTCGAATGCATGGCGAGGGAGGATACAGGATCTGTTTTAGAAGTCGCTCTGTCCCCGAGAGACGTTCAACGGCTTTCCGAGCGTCAGGTCGGAAGGCACGCCATTCGGGAAGTTCTGCTTCAACCACGCGTTGATCGTTTCAACCCGGTGTTGTGGATACGGATGGGTTTGCAGCATTTCCGGTTGGCGGCCTTGTGAGCGGCTGATCTCTTCGAGCACCTTCATCACGCCGAGCATCGCGCGCGGATCGTACCCGGCCTGGGACATGTATTGCAGCCCGCGCGTGTCGGCCTGCGTTTCGTCCTCGCGGCTGAAACTGAGCTGCTTCATATTGTTGACGACGCCCGCGATCATGGCGGCGGAATAACCCCCATCGCGGCGATCCGAGGCGCCGACACCCACCGCCGTGACGAGCGACTGGCCGAGCTGGCTCTTGGCGATCTGCTGGGACGAGTGGCGCTCGATGACATGCCCCGTCTCATGGCCCAGCACGCCCGCCAGTTGCGCTTCGTTTTGAAGGCGAGTGAGCAATGCGCGGGTGACGAAGACCTGTCCGCCAGGCAGGGCAAACGCATTGATCGTCTTGTCATCGGCTAGAAGAATGTAATGAAAGTTCTGCGTGTAGGGCCCTTTGGCCGCGTCGGAGTTGCGCAGGACACGCATGCCCACCTCGTTGACGAGGCGCGCCATCGGGTCGTTGGGATTGACCTGCCCGCCCATTTCGGCAGCCATGCGCGGGGCTGATTGAAGGCCAAGCGCCATCTCCTGTTGCGGATTGAGCGCGACGTGCTGCTTTTCGCCGGTGACGGGGTTGACGGACGTTTTGGTGTAGTAGCCGACGACGCCAACGAGGGCGATGATGATGCCGATGATCCAGCGAAGATTGAAGCCGCCGCCGCCATTGTTGTAGTAGGGCATGGGCGAATTATACGCGGTCGGACGGATTGCGGGGATGTGCTAAACGGTTGGCCGGAGCCGGCTCTGGCGTGCCAGTTCTTTGGCCACATCCGACAGCTTCTGGTGGGCGAGCTCGCACGCATAGTCGACGTCGATTGTCCGGCGGTAATGCTCGATTTGTTGGATTGGATTCGCCTGCATGTCGGCGGCGGCAAGGAAGGGAAGGTGGAGGCGTTCCCAAAGCGACATGACCGCTCCGTAGGTTTCGAAGGTGCCCGCGCGCGGGCCCGTCGGCACCTCGTTTTCGTGAAGCACGATGCATTGGGGCGGCAGTTGAGCCAGCAGCGCGTCGATCGATCTCGAATCCGCCGCGGGTAGTCCTACGTCGCCAGTGGGGACAATGACGATGGCGCGCTGTCCGCCATCGATGGGATAGACGGCGGCGAGGAAGGTTTCAGCATATTGCGCTCGCTCGCGCTGCAGCTCGCGCAGGCGCAGCGAGGGCGCGATCGAGCCCCAGCCCGCGACGAGAAGTTGAGCGTTGGGGTATTCGCCGGCAACCTGCTCAGGCTGTGGCTGATCGATGGGGCTCGTCGCCAATAGATCGAGCCGGACGATGCCTTCGCCGCAGCGCTGGCGGCGCTGGCGGCGGGCTTCCTGGAGCGGCATGTACAGACGCGACAGCGTATCGAAATCGCGGTTCCCCCAGGCAATCGACTCCGCGTGCGCGAGCGTCGCCTCGGCGGTCAGGTATTCCATCCTGATCAGCTGCTCGCTCCCTCGCTCGCAAAGATCTTGAAGATCGACGGATTCGGCCATGCCGGGATTGTACGGTCAGGCGATGTGTTCGCGCAGGGCGCGCAGCGCCGAACGCCATTGGCTGTTCGTACGCGTTGCCTCGTAGCGGAGGATATCGTTCAACGTCACGAAGTCGCGCTTCTCAAGCGCCCGCTTGATGTCGCGAAGTTGCGTAGTGAACTCAGCGAGAAGCGCATCAAGTGTCGTGCCCGCCACCTGAAGGCTGGACAGGTCGACACGGAGGAGTTGTGCGGTTTTGAGCACGGATTCCTGGGCATGCTGCCATGTGCTGAAGCAGCCGCTCAACTTTTCCATCGCTTTCACGTGCGCGCCGCTGGACAGCAGATCGCACGCCTCGACACGGAGTCGGTCGGCTTCCTTAAGCTGCTCTTCCACGTGCAAAAGGGCGTCAGCAGCGAGTTCGCGAGCGTCGGCCGTCTCGATAAATAGCTCGTGCCCCGCGATCTTCTCGCGACGCACCGCGCCGAGGTGCGCCAAGTCCGGCTCCTGCCCGTCGATTAGGACCTGCACGACCAGGCGATTGGCCTTCGAAAGATGGGCCAGCACCTGCCCGACGGTTCGAAGGCCGAGCGTCTCAGCAGGCAGTGTTTGGTGATCGACGGTGACGGCCATGCATCATTGCATCGGCACGCCGGGGGCTCGGGCTTGAGAAGGTCCGATAAGAATAGTTGTGGGTTGTCGGTTGTAGCTTGTCAGTTGAGGGGCCTCCTACTGGCAACTAACAACTGGCAACTAGCAACTTCTTTGAGGCAAATAAATGTTAAACGTGGTCCCCTTGCCCATGATGCTTTCGACTTCAATGCGCCCCCGATGGTGTTCGACGATTTCCTTGCAGATCGCCAGACCCAGGCCGGTGCCTTTGGCTTCGCCCTTTTTAGCAGTGCCCTTGGTGGTGAAGAACGGCTGGAAAATCTTGGGGAGGAGCTTTTCCGGAATGCCCGGGCCGGTGTCCATCACCTGAATGCGGACTTCAGGAACCTCATCTAGTGCGATCGCCTTAATCGTGAGCGACCCGTTGCGGCTGCCCATCATGGCATGGCGGGCGTTGATCAGGAGATTGAGCAGGACCTGCTCGAGTTGAACCGGATCGCCATGCACGATCGCTTCCGGCTGGATCTGTACGCGAAGGGCCAACCCGTCCTTCTGCGGATCGCGGGCCATGACCAGCAGCACTTCATCGACGAGCTGCTGAACGCCGACGTCGCAAAAGGTGGATTCGCCGCGCGCCAGCCCCAGCATCGATGAACAGATTTTGCCGGCCTTGCTGGCGCTTTGGAAAGACTTGCTCAAGGCCTTACGGATCAGGTCCATGTCCGGCTTCTGGCCCTCCGCGCTGGTCAGCGCATACTGGCAATAGCTGACGATCGGCGTAAGCAGGTTGTTAAACTCATGGGCGATGATGGCGGTGATCGTGCCGATGGTGGCGAGGCGCTGCGACTCGGTGAGTTGGTCGCGGAGCGAGTCGAGCTGCTGCTGCATCTGCTCGACGTGGGCCGCCAGATCGAGGACCGGTGCGTCGATGGCGCTGCGCTCGGGATAAGGTTCGCTCACTGCCGAGGTTATCGGCGCGGCAACTGGGGTCGCTTGAAGCGTAACGTCAGTAGGGCCGTGGGCTTCGTTATGGGACCGCGTCGAGCAGCGCTTTGGCCGCGTAACGCACCTGCTCCTCGCTCAACTCCGGGTAGACCGGCAGCGCGAGCACTTCGTTGCAGGCGCGCTCCGATTCCGGCAGGTCGCCGGCCTTATATCCCAGAGGTTTGAAGCATTCCTGAAGGTGCAGGGGCAGCGGGTAATAAATCGCCGAGCCGACGCCGCGGTCGGCCAGCTTCTTCTTTACAGCGTCGCGATTCGGAACGCGCACGACATATTGATTGTAAATGCTCCAGTTGCCGTCGAGCACGCGCGGCGTCGTCACCCTCGATCCCGCCAGCATCTCATCATAAATTGCGGCGTTGCGCCGCCGGGCTTCGTGCCACCCATCCAGCCGGCGCAACTTCACGTCGAGCACCGCCGCTTGGAGTGAGTCGAGCCGAAACATGCCGCCGACGAACTTGTGGAAGTACGTATGCCCCGACCCGTGAACGCGAAGCAGTTTACACTTCTCATAAAATGCCTCGTCGTTGGTGCAGATCGCACCGGCGTCACCAAACGCCCCCAGGTTTTTGGTTGGGTAGAAGCTCAGGCACCCGGCAAAACCCATCGAGCAAGCAACCTTGCCGTTCCATTTGGCCCCGATCGCCTGGGCGGCATCCTCGATCACTAACACCCCATGCTTGCACGCGATCTCGTTGATGGACTCCATCTCAGCGCATTGCCCGAACAGGTGAACCGGGATGATGGCCTTGGTCTTCTTCGTGATCGCGGCGGCCAGCTTGCACGGGTCGAGGTTGAAGGTGTTCGGCTCGATGTCGACAAAGACAGGAGTGGCGTTCAGCCGCGCGACTACGCCGGCGGTGGCAAAAAATGTGAAGCTCGGACAGATGACCTCGTCGCCCGGCCCGACATCCAGCGCCATCAACGCGCACAGCAGCGCATCGGTGCCGCTGCTCACGCCGACCGCGTGCTTCGTCTGGCAGTACACGGCAAGGTTCTTCTCGAATCGCTCGACCACCGGGCCAAGAGTGAACGACTGGGCGTCGCACACCTCATCGATCGCGCGGCGGATCTCGGCACGCATCTCGAGGTACTGACCCCGCAGGTCGAGCATGGGAACATTCATCATTTGGGGTGTGGTAATCGCAATTGGGGGGGTAATGCAAATGAGGGTTCAGGGTTCAGGGTTCAGGAAAGACCGGTACTCTTGGTCATCTGAACCCTGAACCCTGAACCCCGAACCCTGAACCCTGAACCCTGAACCCT
>JBBRIN010000118.1:0-8273 GCA_038221115.1 Tepidisphaerales bacterium | reverse complement strand
AGATTCATCTTCTCCGATGGGTCTTGCACGATGTTGAAGAGTTCGACGAGTTCCTTCTTGCGATCCACTTTCTTCCCCTTCGCATCTTCGGCAACCGCCAGCTCTTCTCCCGGCCCTTCGCTGTCGACTCGGTGCCCGTTCAGGATCAGCTTCCAGTCCCCTTTGCGGATCGCGCCGCTGCCGGGCGTGGCGTTGTGAAGGATGAACTCGTGCGGCGTCGGTTTCCCCTGGGTAATCGTGGGCCATGCGTCCATGCCGTCGAGCGGCAGCTTGGATTCGGATGTGACGCCCGCGAGTTGAGTCAGGGTAGGAAACCAATCCACCATGTGGATCGGCTGATTGACCGATGAGCCGGCCGCAATGTGCCCGTCCCAGCAGGCGGCCGCGCACACGCGGACCCCGCCCTCATAGAGAGTGGCTTTGCCCGCGCGAAGCGGAACATTGCTCGTAACCTTGCCGGGGTTTGGCCCGCCGTTGTCGCTGGAGAACAGGATCAGCGTGTTCGGGCGCATCCCCTTCTTGTCGATGGCGTCGAGGATCGTCCCGATGGATTCGTCCATCGCCGCGCACATGCCCGCGTAAATCTTCCGCTGGCCCGTGAGCTGCGTGTACGGCTTCTCATACTCCGACGGCACCTGGTGCGGCGCATGCACGGCGTTGAACGGGACGTAGAGAAACAGTGGCTTGGCCGCATCGTGCTCGTTGATCAGGCGCACCGCTTCCTTGGCCACGAGGAACGTCGAGTACCCCTCATCGTGCGAGACCTTATCATCGCGGTGCCAGTCGAAGCCGCCATCGCGGATGTGCGTGAAGTAATCGAGGGCGCCGTTGTAGTGCCCGTACTGGTGGTCGAACCCGCGACGGGTCGGCAGATATTCCGGCTGAAAATGCCCCAGATGCCACTTGCCGCAGATCCCCGTTTCGTACCCGACCTCTTTCAGCGCCTGCGGAAGCAGCCGCTCTTCCAGCGGAAGCCCATACTGCGCCCAAGGCCGCACCACCCCCTGCTGAAGCCCGTACCGCATCGGATATCGGCCGGTCATGAAGCTGGCCCGCGTCGGCGAACACACCGGTTGCACGTAGAACTGCTCGAGCTTCGCGCCCGCGGCGGCGATGCGATCGATGTTCGGCGTTTTGATCTCGCCGTTGTGAAAGCTGACATCGGCATACCCCATGTCGTCGGCAAGGATGTACACGATGTTCGGACGGCTGGGCTGCGCCGCCGCTTGAGAAGCGAAGAGCAACGCAAAGATCAGGCAGGAGATGAAACGCATAAAAGCTCCGATTGGATGTGAACGAACCAACGACGGACGAAAAGATGACTCGTTTAGCCGGTCGGGCTTGCCCGCCGCGTCCAGCGGCTTCCTTCCTAAATAACCCACTTCCGAGCACCACGCCACGACCGTTAAGCATCCGGTTCGATGCTCGCCTTCGCCGGCGCAGCATTCCTCAGCGGCACATCGTTCTTCTGACGAGCGCCCGGCGTGCTCCGGCCGTCAGCTTTGTACTTTTCGAGCAGCGTTTTAAGCTCGCGGACGACTAAAGGCTTCTCCGCGTAGTAATTCTTCCGTTCGCCCAGATCCTCGTGCACGTTGAACAGCTGCCCCGGCAGCTTGTCGTCAACGTACCCGCGCTCGCGCTTGAACCACTCCGGCTCGCCCTTCCTCTTGTTGTCGTCGCCCGTCGGGTTGTCGATAAAAACCCACTCGCCTTTGCGGATGCCGAATGATCCCGAGGCAGCATTGTGGACCAGGGCTTCGCGGAGCGGCTTGTCCGATTTCTGGCCGAGCAGCGCGGGCAGCACGTTGAAGCTGTCTTCGCCCGCATTGTCCGGCAATTTGTCTCCGAGCATAGCCGCGACCGTTGCCATCATATCAACGTGCGAAATGAGCTCATTGCTGGCCGCATTCGCCGGCACGTGACCGGGCCACCGCGCCAGAAACGGAACGCGATGGCCTCCCTCCCAGGTATCGCGCTTCGCCCCGCGCAATGGGCCCATGCTGTAGTGATGGAACTGCTGCGCGCGGTCGTAAACCCCGATCTTCACTTCACCGGAAATTTCCGGCCCGTTGTCGCTGGTGAAGATGACGAGCGTGCTGTCCGCGAGATTGTTGCGCTGCAGTGAATCGAGCACCTGCCCCACCGTCCAATCCACCTGGTTCACGTAGTCGCCATAGTCGCCCGCCTGGCTCTTGCCCTTGAATTCCGGCGCGGGAACGACCGGGAAGTGAGGCGCCGTCAGCGGAAAGTACAGGAAGAACGGCTTCCCCGGCGCCGCCTTCGCGGATTGGTCGATATAGCCCACGGCGCGGCGGGTCAACTCCGGCATGATCTCCACCCATTGCCAGTTCGGCAGCATCGGCCCAGGGCGATTAAACTCCGGCCGATTCGGCTCAGTCGGGATGCCAACGGTGCGATCGTTGTCGATAAAGCAGTAGGGGGGATAGTTGGGGATGTCCACGCCGAAGTAAGAGTCAAAGCCGACCGTGACGGGCCCATGGCCAATGGGCTTAGTAAAGTCAACATTCGATAGCCGATCCGCCCCGCTGGTCGGCGGCTTGCCGTCCTTGGTCGGCCAATCCATCCCCAGGTGCCATTTCCCGATGCACGCCGCCGAGTACCCCTGCCGCTTGAGCATGCCCGGCAGCGTCAGCCGATCCGGCCTAATCAACGGCGCGCCCCACGGCAGCAGCACATTCTGCTGCAGCCGCGTGCGCCAACAATATCGCCCCGTCAGCAGCGCGTACCGCGTTGGCGTGCAAACCGAAGTCGGCGCATGCGAGTCCGTGAACCGAATGCCCTGCGCCGCAAGGCGATCCAGGTTCGGCGTCGGGATCTTCGAGTCTTTGTTGTAACAACCCAGATCGCCGTACCCCAGGTCGTCCGCGAGGATGATCACAATGTTTGGCTTAGGCGCATCGGTGGCGCGGGCCAGCGGCGCGATGGCAAGGAGGGCGAGGAAGATGGACGGGAGTTGACGCATCAGGACTCCGGTTGAGATGGAGGTGCGGGTTGGGAGTATAACGCGAAGAGAGTTGGAACGTTTGGTCGGGGGACGTGGGGATGGGTGTCCGGGATTTCCGCCACCGCTATTGGAATGGTTGGTCAGGGGCAGGTCGTGCCAGCCCACCCGCTGCCCTGAGTGCGGCGCAACCCTCACCGAACCCGGCATGAACCTCTAATCCCCCTAACCAGATGCCTCCCCCCTCCCATTGTTTCGCCGCATCTCCCGTCAGAATGCACCCGTGGCCTTACCCATACCATTCTCACACGCGCCGACAGAATTCTATGCAATTTGCACAAAGGAGGGCCCACCCGGCGCTTCCCTACCCCCAGAAAGCCTGAAAGACCAAAACACGAGCCGTTCGATTTTCGTCTCGCTTCGCCGCCCCCTACTTCTTTCCGGCTTCCGCCCTCGTCCCCGCAAACCCTTTCCACACTCCCTCCACCCGATCGACCCCCGGCATCCCCCCATGCACCCACAGCCCATACCTCAGCTCCAGCACCTCCCCCTTCTTCAACGTCCGCGGCGTGTCGAACGTCAGGCACGCCCCCATCCATCCGTCGTTCCTCACATGAAACGCGCACGGATGATTCGGGTTCGACGGATGGTCCATCAGCGTGATCCCCTCCACCGCCTTGTCCGCAATCGGCCCCGAATAATCCACCCACCGCGCCGGCTTCCAGAAGACCTCCTTCTCATCCACCCCGCCCTCGGAATTGCGGATCGTGCCGCCGCCGTCGTTGACGCCGATCGTCTTGGCCATCCGCACGCCCACCAGGCCGAACGGCGTCTTGCCGAAGGTCACCTCCTCCGCCACCGCCTCCAGTTGCAGATCCAGAATCAGCATCCACTCGCCGTGCTCCATCACCCGCACCCGCGTCGCCCGCCGCTCCCTGATCAGCACCTTGCCCGGCGTCCCCTTCCCCTCGTCGATCCAGTGGTTCACCGTGTGAATCGCCGCGCCCTCGTCGCCGTCCTCGATCGCCTCCATCTTCTGGTGAACGATCCGCCCCTTGCCCCGGTCGCCCCAGAACGAGATGCCGTTCACGCTCTCGTGCGACACCCACACCGAATTATGATGGCTGTGCGAGTCCGCATCGTGCGGGTGTCCCATCCGCGTGAGCGAGCGCCCGAATGGCCCCACTACCGGAAACACAAACGGCCGTCTCAACTCTTTGCCAAAGTGATAGCGCGCCACCTCCATCCCCTCAACCTGAAACGACATCTGCTCATACGCCTGCGGCACCGCCTGCACGCGCGGCACCGGCTTGGGTTCGCCGCCGCGCAGCACCGCGCACATCAGCCCAATGATCACCACTCCCGCAATCCCGCGCATCGCGGCTCCTTTCACGCCCACCACACCGCCGAGCAGTTCGTCGTCTCCCACACCTGCACGCTCACCAGCTTCACCCGCGCCGGCAGCCGCAGTTGCTCCCCGATCGCCCACGCGACGTTTTCCGCCGATGGGTTCAAGCCCTTCGCAAACGGCGGCACGTCATTCAGATGTCGATTGTGCATCTCCCCGACGATCCCATCCACCAGCCGCTCCAACTCGTGGAAATCCATCACCACGCCCATGCCATCCAGGGCCCCCGCCGACACCGTCACCGTCACCCGCCAGTTGTGCCCGTGCAGCGGCTCCAGCGATCCGTCATACAGCTTTAGCTGGTGCGACGCCGAGAACTCGCGCGTCGTCGTGATTTCAAAACCCATGCGTCTATCGTCGCCGCCGCATCGTCAATCGCAAGCGCCGCCCTTCACGGCACCAGCCATCGCGGCGCGATCTGGTCGGCCTCGTCGGCGGTCACCAGCCACTTGAGCAGCCGGTCCTTCATCTGGTCCACCGTCGCCTTATGCATCGGATCATCCGCCAGATTGTGCCGCTCGCGCGGGTCGTTCTCCAGGTCGTACAGTTCCGCGTATCCCTCGGGATAATAGTTGTACTTCCACTTCGACGTGCGGACCATCTTCGCGTCGGGATGGCGGATGCCCTTGACCCCCTTGCCCTTCTCGAAGCCAAAATCCAGCACCCGGTTCGTGATCACCTCCGGAATGACATTCTCGCTGAAGATAGCCTCGCGCGGCTCAACCGGCCGGCCGCTTCCGTCGATCATCGCCGCCAGGCTGCGACCCTGGCAGTTGTCCGGCAACTTCAACCCGCTCAGCTCGAACAACGTGGGCAGCACGTCGACCGCCTCAACCAGCTCGTCGTGCGCCCCCGGCCGAATCTTCCGCGGATAACGGAGAATCAGCGGCACCCGGACCGAGCCTTCGAAGAAGACGTTCTTGCCCAACAACCCGTGCTCGAGCAACTGATCGCCATGATCGGATGTGAACACGACGATCGTGTCGTCCCCGAGGCCCAGGTCCTTCAGAGCCGCCAGCGTCAGCCCCACCTCGCGATCGACCTGGCTGATCGTGCCGTAGTAGCTGCGGTACAGCCATTCCAGATCACCGCGGTCCATCTGGTACTCGGGCCTGCCGCGGAGGATTAGCTTCTGCACCGGCAGCGGCAGCTTGCCGAGTGTCTCGCGCGTCTCCGGCTCGGGCAGCGCGATCTGCGCATCGCTGTACATCGAGTCGAACGGAACCGACACCTCGTACGGCATGTGCGGCTTCCAGAACGAACAGAAGAGGAAGAACGGCTTGCCCCCCGCCGACAGCTCCTTCAGCCGCTCGCGGCTTCGAATGCCCGTCCAGGTGGTCTCGCTGTACCGGTCGTCGATCGCCGCGCGGTTCGGATTGGCGTTCGGCGGGAGCGCGCCCTTAAGCTCCGGCACCGTCCGCGCGAGCCGGCGGTGCGGGATGTCGCGCATCGGGTCGTTTGCCTGACGCCACTTGATGTAGTCGGACCATCGGTCGGTCTCCCCGGCGGCGTCGTGAAGATCGACCCGCTCAAACCCCGTCCGCCGCGCCTCATCCGGCGTGGGCGGATAGGCGTAGTACAAGTGCGTCTTCCCCACCAGCGCGGTGCTGTACCCTGCCGATTGCAGCCGCGCCGGCAGCAACACCTCGTCGGCCTTCAACGGCGTGTAATTCACGCGGTTGCGGTGCGAGTGCGGATACCGCCCCGTAAAGAACGACGCCCGCGATGGAACGCATACCGGCGATTGAACGAACGCTCGCGAAAAGTTCGCACCCTCCCGAGCCAGTTGATCCAGAGCCGGCGTCCTGATGATCGCGTTTCCGTTGGCGCCAATACAGTCCGCCCGCAACTGGTCGGCCATGATCCACAGCACGTTCGGCGGCCGTGCGGCGGATGTCGCGGGCCCATCGCCCGCGCATGCCGCCATCGGCCCAATGCAGTGCGCCAAAAACAACAGGAATGCGGACCTGATCGATGGGTGCGCTCGCATCAATATCTCCTTGTTCCACAAGGGTTCTAACGTCCGATACCCGTCGATCCAAATTCACCGACGTTCGCGGCCTGCATCCGTTCAACTCACCCAAACCGTTGGCCGATGCTCATCTTAAGAGCCCCGCCGCAGGCACGCCACGGTTGCCGCAATCTGGCTCATCTCATATATTCCGGCGGAGGCGCCGCCGATTTGGGTTGTGAACAGCGAAGCCGCATCCTCCGTACTAAGGCGAGCTTGGGAACCACCGATAAAATCAAGTCGATCGAGAATTTGGCGCTGATCGCTGCCGACCTGCGGAAGCAGAACAAGCGCATCGTACACTGCCACGGCGTGTTCGACCTCCTGCACATCGGGCATTGCCGCTACCTCGAGGAAGCCCGGAAAAACGGCGACGTATTGATCGTCACGCTTACGCCGGATCGCCTGGTCAACAAAGGCCCCCACCGCCCCGCCTTTACTGAGGCCCTTCGCGCCGAGGTTCTCGCCGGATTGGGCTACGTCGATTACGTCGCCATCAATCAATGGCCGACTGCCGTCGAAGCGATCAAACTCATCCGCCCGCACGTCTACGCCAAGGGACCGGACTACAAAGACGCCTCCAAAGACCTCACGGGCAAGATCGTCGAGGAAGAAGAGGCTGTGAAGTCCGTCGACGGCCGCATCGTCTTCACCGACGGCATCCTCTTCAGTTCCAGCGCCCTCATCAACCGGCACCTGCCCACGCTGCCCGGTCCGGTCCAAAGCTACCTCACCGACTTCGCCTCCCGCCATAGTTCCGAAGAAGTGATCGGCTACCTCAAGAAGGCCGCCGACCTCAAGGTGTTGCTTGTCGGCGAAACGATCATCGACGAATACGTCTTCTGCCAGGCCATCGGTAAATCCTCCAAAGAGCCGACACTCGTCGTCAGGCAGCTCAATTCCGAGCAATTCGCCGGCGGTATTCTCGCCGCCGCCAATCACGTCTCGAGCTTCTGCAAGGAAGTCGCCGTCATCACCCAGCTCGGCACCGAAAACTCGCACGAGGCGTTCATCGAGCGCAAGCTCCGCTCGAACATCAAACGCATCTTCCTGCGCCGCAAGAACTCCCCCACCATCATCAAGCGCCGCTTCGTCGAAGAATACTTCTTCATGAAGATGCTGGAGGTCTACGAGATCAACGACTCGATGTTGACCGCCGAGGAAGATGACGCGGTCTGCGGCGCGCTGCTCGAGCACCTGCCGAACTTTGACCTCGTGATCGTGATCGACTTCGGGCACAGCATGCTGAGCGACCGAGCGGCGGAGATCCTCCGCACCAAGGCGAAATACCTTGCCGTCAACGCCCAGGCCAACGCCGGCAACCTCGGCCACCACGCCGTCTCCAAGTACCGCCACACCGATTACATGACCGCCACCGAAAACGAGGCGCGGGTCGAGGCGCGCGACCGGCACGGCGACATCCGCCGGATCATTCAGGAAATTCACAGCCGGCTCGAATGCGGCCGCCTCGTGCTCACGCAGGGCAAGCGCGGCTGCCTGTGCTACGACCAGAAGGCGGGCCTGATCGATGTGCCCGCCGTCGCCGGAAAGGTCGTCGACCGCATCGGCGCCGGCGACGCGTTCCTGTCCGTCTCCTCGCTGCTTGCCGTTCAGGGCGCCCCGATGGAAGTGGTCGGCCTCGCCGGCAATGCGGCGGGCGCACTGGCCATCGCCGGCGTCGCCAACCGCGAGCCGATCGACCGCATCGCCCTGTTCAAACACATTGAATCGCTCTTGAAGTAACGCCCCGCTCGTCCCCTACGGAAGCAATGTCGAATGCCATTCAGATTCCAAAAGATCGCGGTCATCGGCGGCGCCGGCTACGTCGGCGCCGTCCTCGTCCCCCGCTTGCTCAAACAAGGCTACTCCGTCCGCGTCCTCGATCTGTATAT
>JBBRIN010000117.1:0-8299 GCA_038221115.1 Tepidisphaerales bacterium | reverse complement strand
AGGACATCGAGGGCGGGTTTTCCTTCGGGGGTGTAGCCTTTGTCGTCGGGGCCGCCGGAATTAGGCGGCCATTCCCAAATCGAGAAACCGCCGAGGATCGGGTTGCCGTACCAGCTTTCAAAGAACGCAGTGTAAAGCTTCTGTTGAAGGTCCAGATCGACCGGCTGCGCCGGATCCGTGTAATTCCATGGCTCGCGCGCGGTGTTGGCGGCGCTGAACCACCCGATCTCCAGGAACATCAGCGGCTTGTGGACTTTCTGCAGGAACGGATACAAGCCGCCCTGAATCTCCTTCCAGCGTCCCTTGATCTCATCGACCGTCACGTTGGCCGAGCCGTCCTTCTTGCTCATCAGCCAGTAGCTGTTCATGCCGACCATGTCGAGCTGGTCCCAGAATGTGACCTGGTCGTAGTGGTCCCAATTGGAAGAGTAGGTGATCTTCCCCTTGAAGTTCGACCGGGCAAGATTGATCGTCTTGATCCACTGATCGCGGTTGCCCTCGGTGCTCACCAGCTCCGAGCCCACCACCAGCATATCGGCGTGGTGGACCTCGGCCACGCTCGAGAAGATCTGGATCATGTCGCGATAGCTGTCCCACCAGTCTTCCCAGATGTCCGGATGGATCTGGCCGCGCCATTCGTCGCCGATCGGCTTGTCGAGCAGCACGATGGGCATGAGAATGACGCGCAATTCCTTCTGTTTCGCGTAGTCGATCAGGTCGCCGAGCTGCTCGGTGGTAGGGGTCAGGCGGTAATCGAGATAGATGCGGGCGCTCTTGCCGTTTTCCTGGCGCGTGTCAACGACGAGCAGAACCGTGTCCGCGCCGATGGCGGCCACTTTATCTATCACCTTCTTGTATTCGGGGATCCAATCGACGCGCTGGATCTGGAGGCCGATGGATCGAAAGGGGAGCGCTTCGAGTGACGTGGCGCCGCTGCCGTTGGCGGCCAGCGCCGAACCGCCGGCGGAGGAGGAGGGCCCGTTGCCGCCGCCGGCCGACAGCACGATGCCCAGCACGAGCACATAAACCGCGATACCGGCAATGATGATTCCGCGAGACCAGGTCATGGTGGCATCCTTGGGTCAACCTCGGGTGGGGTGACATCTTACGGATGGGCAACGTCGATGGCAAAGCCGAGAGGGCGGGGTAAAACGTAATGCGTAATTCGTAAAGCGTAACAGGAAGCATCGAAGCTTATCGTTACACTTTACGAATTGCGAATTCGCAGCCCGCAGAGTTCATTCGTCCCTGGGGCCGCGCTGTACCATATCGCAGTATTATGTTTCTCCCTTCAATCTACTGAATAGGGACGGTTGACCCGGGAGGATCGTGCCGGTGGATACGGATGGCCAGTTGGTCCGCCAGGCGCTGGCGGGTCGAACAGCGGCGTACGAGCAACTCGTGTGGCGGTGGTCCGCGCGCGTGCTGGCCGTCTGCCATGGGCGCGTGGGGCGGGCGGCCGCGGCTGAAGATCTGGCGCAGGAGACGCTCTTGCGCGGGTTGCGGGCGCTGGGAACGCTGACCGAACCGGACCGGTTCGGCGCATGGCTCTGTGGGATCGCAACTCGGACGTGCCTCGATTGGCTGAAAAGCGCCCAACGCACCGAGGTCAGTTACGCCGCGCTCAGCGAGACAAATCTGCGAGCCCCTGAGGACGACGGCGCAGACCGCCGTGAAGAGACGGCGCGGCTCATGGCAGAGGTGGAGCGCCTGCCGGAGGCATACCGCGAAGCCCTGATGCTCTACTACTACGAAGACTGCACCTATCAGGAGCTGGCAACGATGTTGGGCGTGTCGGCGGCGACGGTGAATGCGCGGTTGACGAAGGGCCGCGCGATGTTGCGGGAGAGGATGATGGCCCAATTCGCCGGCGCCCCGGAGCACTTGCGGGCGGGACAGTCAGAACGCTCGAAAGCACGACATGAATTGTGAAGACGCAGCCAATCTCGCAAATGCACGGCTCGACGGCGGGCTGGGGCCGGAAGAGACCGCGCTCCTTGAGATCCATCTCGGGGAATGCCCGGCGTGCCGCGCGATGGTCGAGGCGACAACGCTGCAGGATGCGATGCTGCGCCGCGCTTTTGCAGGACGACGGGAAGCAGCGCGCGAGTTGGCCGAGCGGGTGATCGAGCGAATGCCTGGGCGGAGGCAGCGGCGGATACCGTGGCTGGCGATGGGATTGTCGGCGGCGGCCGGATTTGCGGTGGCCTTTGCCGCACTACGCGCGACGATGCCGATTCAGCGAACAGTTTCGGTGGCCTCGACGCTGCCTTTGATCACCCGGACGACCCAACCATCCGTCGCGCATCTATCGCTCGCCACGGGGGCAGTGCAATTCCGCTGCCCGGGCGATGCTGCCTGGTCGGCGATGCCAACCGGCGGCACCGTTCCCGCAGGGACCAAGGTCCGAACCGGTGCCGATGTCCGCTGTGAGCTGGTCACCGCTGATGGATCGGCGATTCGCATGAATGCAAATACAGAGGTGGCCATCGCGTCCCCGCGAAAATTCGAGCTATCGAGCGGCCAGACCTGGTCCACCGTCGCGCACAGAGCGACGGATGATCCGTTCGAGGCGAAAGCCCAGGCGGCGACATTCACAGCGCTAGGCACCCAGTTTGACCTGAGTCTGGCGGAGCCGACGCGGGTGATGCTGACCGTCGCCGAGGGAAAGGTGAAAGTCGGCGCCGCAGGCGCATCCACGGTGGTCGATGCCGGCGAGCAGCTTACGGTCGCAGAGGGGCGGCTCGGAGATAAGCAGTCCGTCAGCAACCTCGCCGTGGCCACGCGCTGGGTCAACGAAATCCTGGTGATGAAGGGGCGCGATGATCCGGAGTTGGCGAAGCGCGTCGACGATCTTTTCGCGCAGATTGGCCAGCAGAAGATGAGCTTCATGTATGAGGAAGAGATCCGCTCGCTCGGAGATCACTGCGTGATCCCGCTGGTTCGGTTCATCGAATCCGATCGGTCGAAGGACGAATCGGCGAAGCGCGCGGTGGCCGCGCGAATCGTCTCGGATGTGGCGCCCGCGTGGGCCATCCCGGAACTGATCGACCTGCTCGCGGACCGCAGCGGCGAGGTACGGTACTACGCGGCACTAGCGCTGCATCGCCTCACGGGGCGAGACGTCGGTCGCTCGCCTGACCAATGGCGCGCGGACTCGTGGGCCGCGTGCGTCGCGGAGTCGGAAAGCTGGAAGCAATGGTGGGGCAAAAACCGGGAGCGCTTTCCAGGCGTCGGACCCATGCAGACGCCGAGTGAGGAGAAGGCGCCGCCGGTGAATGTGGCAAAGGAGCGAGCACCCCTCAAAAAGGGGTGACCCAAGCCCCTACATCAGTCGCCGATGACGGCGTTCGCTAACCGCTGCGCCAGTCCGGGCCGGGTCGTCGGTCCCATCTTCAGTGCGGCCTCTCGCGCGCCGTTCTCACGGGCGACCACATCCTTCGCGGCAGTCAACTGCGCCTTGGCCGTTTCCGCCTCCGCGCGCAGCTCGTCAATCTGACCTTCGATGCGCGACGTCGATTCCCGCGCCCTGGACAATTGCGTCAGCAGCTCGCGGCGCTCATGCGTCAGCTTCTCGCTCGTATCGTTCGCGATGGTGATCTTGTCGCGAAGCGATTCGGTTTGCTGTTGACTGCGCGTCACGGTGGTCGTCGTCCAGCCGACCGCGACGATGACGCCGGCGGCCATCGCCGCGACGATCCCCCAGCCCCAGCGCGCGGCGCTGCGTGCGCGATACACTTCCTCGCGCACGATCTGCGTCGATTGTTGAATGACGGTGATCGCCATCTCAGCCCGGCGAGCACGGTCCTCCGCCAGGATCAGCGCAGTCCCCATTTCCACGTCCGCATCCGGCCCAGCATTGGCAGCCACGGTGTGACGCACCGTTTGCTCGTACACCGGATCCGGTTCGGTCAGTTCGCCCTCGATCGTCGCATCAACCGACGGCGCCTCCGGAACGGTGATAAACACTTCGCGCCGGCCGGCGTTCAGGCGGCTCTCCAGCTCGCCCTTGGCGATCCGGCGCGCGATCGTGCGCGTTGAAATCTTCAACGTTACAGCGGCTTGTTCAACGGTCTGCCAGATAGATGCCATGTCGCACTCCTTTGCGAGGTGCCAGCGGGGATTGGCACACAGGGGACGGGCGCATCCATGCGCCCAAAATGACTTGTCGGTCAACGACCGCCACACTCTACACAAATGGGGTGGGCAGATTCAAGGGATGTAGTGGTCCTTTGTCATTTGTCCTTGGTCCTTTGCAAAGACCGACATCGCGCAGCTTTTGCCGCAAAGGACAAATGACTAATGACAAAGGACATTTCCTTATGCCATCGCTTGTCGCAGCCGACCGCCACTTTGCTCAAGCAAGTGCTTTGCTTCGTCAGCGCTGACCCCCCGCTTCTGCATGACGATCGCCAGTTTGACGTGTCCGCCCGCCGTCTGAAGGAGCGTCAGCGCCTCTGGCTTTGGCAGGCCCGTGACCGTCGCAATGATCCGCGCGCCCCGGTCCCAAAGTTTGGCGTTGGTCGCGCGGAGATCGACCATCAGGTTGCCGTACACCTTGCCCAGTTGAACCATCGAGAGCGTGGTGAGGGTGTTAAGAACCAGCTTGGTGGCAGTGCCCGCCTTCAGTCGCGTGGAGCCGGTGATGACTTCCGGCCCGGTGAGGGGCCGGATGACGACGTCAACCGGCGGCTCATCCTCCACAGGTTGCACGCACGATAGGAAGATCGTCTTGGCGCCAAGCGCGGTGGCGCGGCGCAGGGCGCCGTGGACGTAGGGGGTTGTGCCGCCCGCCGCGATTCCCATGACAATGTCGTTGGCGTTGACGGATTTGGCGTCGACGGCTGCGGCACCGTCTTCGGCTTTGTCTTCGGCCCCCTCTTGAGCGCGAAACATCGCAGCTTCTCCGCCCGCAATAATCCCCTGAACCTGCTCGTGCGGCACGCGGAATGTGGGTGGGCACTCCGATGCATCGAGCACGCCAAGCCGCCCGGACGTGCCAGCGCCAAAATAGAGTAGCCGGCCATTCTTCCGGAAGGCGGTGACCACGAGCGCTACCGCGCGCGCAATGTTGCCCGTTTCAGCCCCAACGGCTGCCACGGCTTTCGCATCCTCGGCGTTCATCAACGCGACGGCCCGCTCAACCGGCATGGCGTCAAGGTCCATCGATTCCGGGAGGCGCAGTTCCGACAGGAGGTGAGAGCGGTCATTCATGAGCGGTCCGTCATGGCGCTTCGCCTGAGTAAAGCCGAACTGACTCAATCAGCCCCGTGAAGTTCGGAAGTTTTTTATCGCTCACGACGGGGCTTCCTGTGTCGGCTCCGATCTGCATCCCATCATTAGGATCGCTCGGGATGAACGCATGCAGTTTGGTCTTGGCGACGACTTCATTGTCAACCGACAGGACGAGGTTCTGATCGGCAGTGACCGCGGCCGTCACCATGGCCCAATAGTCGATCGACTCTGGAGCAGCGACCGTCGACGAGCGGTTGGAGGCGGTGACGGTAAAAGTGAGCTTGCCTTCGCTGAGATAGAGGCAGTACCCGTTCGATTTGCCTCCACGGCCAATGAGAACGCCGTCCGGGCTTTCGGGCCTGAAGATGATGTCGATGGTCCACGGCCCGCCGGCGGGATTCAGGGATTTGGACTTGGGAATGTCGATAAAGGCTTTGCCGTCGAAATGGCGCGCGATGTGGCCATCGCGACCGCTGACGATCGGCAAATCGCCTTTAAGCGCGCCCGTGTTGTTCTGGCCGGAGGCGTCAAAGCTTTGCTCCCCCTTATCTTTGTCGAACCGGTAGTCGAGCACCCAATCCTTCAGGGCCTCGCCTGGCGCTGCCTTGGACGCGCCGGCTTTGCCGCCGGCCTTTTTCCCGGTGTCCCGCGCGGGATCGTCGGCATAAGGCGGGATCTTATAGCCGATCGCCTTGGATTGCTTGGCGTACTCGGTTTCCATTTCCTTGCGCAAAGCCGCGTAGGCGGGGTCGGAGAAGAGGTTGCGCGTCTCGATGGAGTCCGAGCCGAGGTCGAACAATTCTGACCATTCGGGGTGCCCCGGATATTGAATCAGTTTCGCAAACTCCGTGCGGACGGCGGTGATCGTGGGCGTGGTGGTGAAGCCGCGCTCGTAAAAGTATTCATAAAAGAAGCCGGTGCGCCAGTCCTTGGGTGGCGCCGCTGGGTTCTCGATGAGGGGCCGCCAGGAACGGCCCTGCATATCGGCTGGAAGGGGCGCGCCCGCGAAATCGGCCAGTGTTTCGGCGAGATCGAGATTGAGTGCGATCGCATCGCAGGTTTTGCCGCGGTTGCCGACGCGCGGGTAGCGGATGATGAGCGGAATGCGAAGCGCTTCCTCGTACGCGCTGCGCTTGTCGCCGAGGCCGTGGTCGCCGAGGTAGTACCCGTTGTCGGTCGTGTAAATGACCATCGTATTGTCGGCGAGGCCCAGCTCGTCGAGCGCCTTGAGGATTTTGCCCAGGTTTTCATCTGCGCCGTGCAGGGTGCGCATGTAGTTGCGAATCATCTCCCCCTTGCCGCCTTGCCCTTGCGGGCGTTTCTTGCCGGCGGCGGCTTCGTCGGGGCCGGGGGGCAGTGCGTCAATCGCCCCCTTCCGGTAGATGGCGGTTGCACTGGCATTCGGCGCCGGCTTGGCTTCTTCGTTGGCGTAAAGGTCCTTGAGCCGCTCGGGCGGCTGCCAGGGGCCGTGCGAGCTCTTAAATCCGACGCAGAGGGAGAACGGTTTGTTCTTGTTCTTTTGAAGAAAGCCCACCGCGAAGTCCGCCGAGACGTCATCCACCCAGCCCTTCGTCTGGGTCACCTTGCCGTTCACTTCAATCGGGCAATCCATGTAACGGCCCTGGCCGACGAAGCTGGCCGAGTAGTCGAAACCGGGGCGCTGGCCGCTCTGGCCGTCCATGTGCCACTTGCCGATATAGCCAGTCGTATAGCCGGCTTTCCTAAGGAGCGTTGCATGGGTGACGTTGTCCACCGGGAAGGGCGTGTGATTGTTGGCGACCCCATTGAGGTGACTGTATTTGCCCGTCAGGAAGCACGCGCGGCTCGGCGCGCATAGCGAGTTGACGACAAACGCGTTGCGAAACCGGATGCCCTCTTCGGCAAGACGATCCATATTTGGCGTCTTGATCCACGGAAAGCGAGCCTTGTCGCCTTCCTCGCGCTGCGACACGCTCATCGCGTCCCATCGCTGATCGTCGGTGTAGATGAACAGAAAGTTTGGCCGCGCCGGGGCAGGTTGAGCACTCGCGCGCAGGGTGCCGAAGAGGAGCGGCGCGGCAAGCGTGAGGGCGGAGCATAGAGAAAAGAACGTGCGCGACCATTGTTCCAGATTCTTCATTCACGCTCCGTTTGACCAGAGAAGGGAATAGCGCGTGCATCATACGGTACCGGATAAGCCGTTGGGAGCGCGGGGCGCGCTATTGGATAGGCGGGGGAGCGGCGTGAGATTGTGCCGTGGCCAGGATCGCCTGGATCGCGTCCGGCAGTTGGGCGAAGTCAAAGGAACCCTTGAGCCAGCAGGCGGAGGCGCCGAGGCTGATGGCCTTGCGGCGGAATCCACCATCCTGCACCGCACTGAAGATAACCACCGGCAACGACCGCGTTCGCGGCTCTTCGCGAAGGACCCTAAGCACTTCAAGCCCGCTCGCGCCAGGCATCATGTGATCGAGAATAACAAGGTGGGGCAACGGCTCGCGGTTCAGCCGGGCCAGCGCTTCTTCGCCGGATCCCAAGCACTCGGAGGTGTGGCCGTGGTGCCGCAGGAGGCGCGACAGCATGTAACACGTCTCAGCGCGATCATCGACGATCAGGATCAAGGACAACTTGCTTTCTCCCGTGACGACTGACGGGCCAACTCGATGGGCTCCCATTTTATTCGCCGCCGCCACCGCACGCCAATGTATCGAGCTGTAAACGTCGCGGGCAGGAGAGACCGGGCTATCCCGCGAGAATCGCCCGACGAATGCGCCGAACCTCCAATGCTTCGGGCGTGACGTCCGCCATCGTCAGAATAGCGACGAAGCGCGCACCGATGGCGAACGCCGAGCTGCCGCGTCCGCACTGTTCGCATCGGACCACCGCGTACTGAACCGGCACGGGCTCGCCGACCGCGCGCGGGAGCAGAAGGATGAATTGTTCGCCCTCGGCCATTGACTCCGAGTGCATGATCCCCACCCCGCGCACCGAGAGTTCCAGGACGAACGCGTTGATTGGACGCCCAGCGGCGACTTTCCGTTGAGGCTGGCCCTTCTTCCGCCCCTTTGCCGCTCCCTGTTCGCGCCAC
>JBBRIN010000116.1:0-8335 GCA_038221115.1 Tepidisphaerales bacterium | reverse complement strand
GCGAGCGTGGCAAGCAAGGGTTTTGGATCGAATAAATCGATATGGCTGGGGCCGCCCTCCATGAAGAGGAAGATGACATTTTTGGCGGTGGGCTTGTGGTGGCCGGGCTTGGGGAGCAGGGGATTCGGTGCTTTGGATGCCGCTCCGAGCGCAGAGCCGCCGTTCAGGAGATACGCGAGCGCCAACGCGCCAAAACCGCCGCCGGAGCGGGTGAGAAATTCGCGACGGGAGGCGGGGCGCTGGTAATGGGGGAGGCCGGGGATGGCAGTGAGGTTGTTATGCAAGGGGCGGGGCATGGGGGTCTGTGGGTTGATACGGTGATACCGGTAGCGTTGTTGCAAGGAAGTTCGGCGGTCTTTGAGCCGGCTCCGCGGTAGTGTATCCGATGGAATAGCCTAAGGGCCTGGGCGGTTTCCCAAGTTGCCGCCATTCATAATGCTTGAGTTCCCGAGGAGGGTGACGACAAGAAAGGCCGATTGATGCGCAATTTCCGCAGGTCACGCATGGTTACGGCGTCGGCGTTGGCCGGACTCATCGCCGGTGCGTCAACTTTAAGCTCGGGGTGTGCGAGCAGTCCGCGGTCATCGGCCGTGCCAAACGTGTGCGGCGATCAGGTGGGGCAGCGCGACGAACACCACGGTTTCTCGCGGCATTTCTGTGAGGGCCGTAATAAGTGCAAAGGACAGGGCGGGTGCCACACGGGCGATAACGGTTGTAAAGGCAAGAATTCATGCCGGGGAAAGGGCGGGTGCATCGCGCTGCTGTGAAGCTGAAACCCGATGGGCCGCCGCGCCTCCCGGCCACGGCGACCCGGCATACTCGAAATGGAGGTTCTGATGAGTCAAAACAAGTTGTCAGAAGGGCTGGATAGCTCGGAGGCAATCCGTTTTCGCGTGACCCGGTTATCGGCGACGGCCCCGGAAGGGGTGCCGATTGTGTGGGAGGGTCGGGCCTTCAATTCCGGGCCGCTCACGATCGAACTGGACGAATCGGCGGAAGCGGACAGCAGGGGTGTGCTGGACTACGGCCGCCGGCGCGCCGAGGCCGAATTTCACGTTCGGGTGGGTTTCCCGGAGTTTGCGGACATGCTCGAAGGGGCGGGAATTGATGCGGAGTTGACGAGGCCGGTGCGGGCGGTGCTGCGGTCCAGCGGCAATATCCTGGAGGATCATGGCTTTGCGCTGAGCGGGGAGTGCCGGCTGCAACCGCATGGCCTGTTCCCGCCGCGGGACACATCGGCGTTTGTTCTTCCCGGCTACTGACGGCCGGATGCCGGCTCCCGGTCGGGAGCCCAGATCCGCGACAACCTGAATCATGGCGAGGCCGTCTCCTGGCGGTTTACCCCTTCGCAGCGACGGCTGTCCGTCACGTTGCCGGAGGCGTTCGGCGGCGGAACACACGAGCTAAGCCTGGTAGGCGGTTACACGTTCGCGCCGATCACCCAAGCCAAACCGGCCGGCGGGCGAGGCTCGTGAGGGCGCGCAAGCGACCGGAATCGGTGGTGCTGTTGACGGGGGCGAGCGGCCTGGTTGGCGGGGATCTGTTGCCGCGGTTGTTGGCCGCCAAGCCGGGCGCGTGGGTGGTGGCGCCCACCCGCCGGCCGGAGCGGGGCGTTGGCCTGGCGATCGACCCGCGAGTGAGAGCAGTGGACCTGGATTTGGCTGGGAACGGGTGGGCTGAGTCGGCCGACTCGGTTCTCGAAGCGTGGCGGCCGCTGGTCACGGAAATAATTCATTGCGCCGCGGAAACCCGCTTCGACCTCCCTTTGGAGGATGCCCGCGCGGCCAACGTGGGGATGGCTCGCCACCTGCTGGCGTTTGCCAGAGGATGCCCGCGGCTGCGCAGTTTCGCGCACGTCAGCACCCTGTACGTCTATGGCCAGGCGACCGGGCGCCTTCCCGAAGCGCCGGCGCGGCGCAATCATCCCTTTTCCAATACGTATCAGCAGTCGAAGTACGAAGCCGAAGAGGTGGTGCTGCGCGCCGCCGCGACGGATTTGCCGGCGCGGGTGTTTCGTTTGGGCTCGATCATCGGGGATTCGGTCACGGGGTGCGTGAATCAGTACAACTACGTGCATCAGCTCATCAGGCTTCTGCCCCGCAATGTGTTGCCGGTCGCGCCGATCGATCCATCGGCGCCCGTCGACCTGATCGCGTCGGATTGGGCTGCCGATGCGCTCACCCACCTGATTCTGCGGCCCGTCACTGTCGGGGGGGTTTACCATCTGTGCGCGGGGGAGGCGGAAAGTCTGACCGCGGGCGAGATGATTGATCTGACCATCAAATCGTTGCGGGCGGCCGACCCATCGGGCCGGTTTGATGACATTCGTCTGCCGGAGTACGTGGGGGTACGCGAATTCCGGGAATACGTCGAAAAGAAGAACGGGGAAGGCGACCGACTGCTCAAGGAGCTGCTTCGGGTCGTCGGCTATTCATTGCCGCACCTGGGGCTGTACCAGGCGTTCGAGAACGGAAACGCGGTAATGGGCCTGGCCGGGTCGGGGATTGCGCTGCCACCGATCCGCGATTACTACGACAAGGTCGTGCGGTATTGCGTCAGGAAGGACTGGGGCCGCGGGCGCGGGGGCGCCGGCGCCGGCGCGAGAGGGGAATGAGCGCGGGGACACGGCGTCGGTAGGCGCGATAGGCCGGGCCGAAGGCGGCGACGAGGTCGCGCTCCTCGAAGTGGATGGCGGCCAAGAGGTAGGCGGTCATTCCGGCGGCGAACAGGAGGTGGCCGGCGGTCATTCGCGGCGTCGACCAGAAGGCGATCAGGAAGCCGAGATAGGTGGGATGTCTGACCTGTCGATACAGCCACGGCCGGCGGAACGGTACGGGAGCGGCACGTCGACCGCGTAGCCAGTCGGACACCTGCCGCAGCCCGAGCAGATCCCACGGGTCGAGGAGAAGGCTTGACCAGAGGAGCAGTGCCCACCCGGCCCAGAACAAAGCGGATAGAAAGAGGCGGGTCGGGGCCCATCGAACCTCCCATACGATGGTCGGGATCGGCCGCCACCGCGCCATGAAGAGTGCGAGGGACGCCGCCGTGGCGAGAAGGTAGGTGCTGCGTTGGAACGGTTCGGGGAGTCGGCGCGCCAGCCCTTGCTTGAAACTTCTCCGTGCCATGACGCTGTGCTGGAAGGCGAACAGGACGAGGAGCGCGGCGTCTACGCAAAGAGCCGGCGTCGCACCGCCGTCGAGCCCGCGGTCAATTGTTCTGGGAACGCGGACGTCGCCCACGAAGGCGACGAGGTAGACGCCGGCGGCAAGGGAGACGGCGCAGGCTGCGGGGGCGTATACGACCGATGCGAGGCGGCGCGCGCTCGTCATTGTTCCAGGAGCCAATACGGGCGCATCAGCCTAATCAACATAGAGGAACTCGTTAGAATTCAGAAGCACATGGCAGAAGTCGATGAGGGCGGTCTCGATACTTGTCTTTGGGACGATGGCCGTATCGGCCAACGATTTCTGAGCGAGGCGGGTGAGATCGGGTTGTTCGGCAGTGCTGTCCTTGAAGAAACCGGGCGATTCCTTCAGGTACCAGTGGCCCGCGATGGCTTCTTTAGGCTCGCCGTCGTTAAAGAGGATCTGGGCACTGGTTAGGACGGCGTGACTGATGCGGAACTCGTCGATCAGGCCGTCCCAGCCCTGCACCGAAGCCGAGGGCTTGGCACCGGGCCGGCCGCCGATGACGAGGGGGAACTTTGTGTCGATGGGCGTGGTGAGCTTGTGCGGGTGACTCGCCTTTTCAAGACCGGCATCGTTGTCGGTGAGGTCTTTGAGATAAAACGTGACGCCGGACTCGGACGTGTCGGCGGTCTTCAATGCGACGGCCAGGTAATACGCCTTGTGAAGCGCGACGTGAAGATCGGAGGGGATGACCTCGTAGCCGTCCTTGGTGGCGATCTGGAGGATGAGATTGTGGGGCTGGTGCTTGGATTTTTCAGAAGTGACGCCGAAGGCCCAGCCGGGGTGCGATTGATTGCCGTCCCACTGGGAGGCGATGACGCGGACCGAGGCGTCAGGGTAGAGGCTTTCGAGCTGAACGTAGCACTCGATGGTGAAGTCGCTGGTGAACAGCGGTGAGGCGCCATCGGGGAGACGGAGCATGTCGGCGGGGTTGGCGTTTCGGATGAGGATTGCCTGGCCGCCGCGCTGGGGCATGGTTTGGGTGATGGGGGCGTCGAGGGCGGCGGCGAGCTTGGATGTGTCGGAGTTGTGGCGCAGGAGATACGAGACGGCGGCGTGTGATTCCTCGGGCGATGGCGCGCGGCCATACGCGCTGCGATAGGCGGTGTCGACAAGGGTGGCGGGATCGGAACTGGGAGAGGCCTTGCGGACGTAGGATGCGAAGGCGGCGGCGCGCTTGAGGGGCCAGTCGCCGTTGATCATGAGGAGCGCCTGATTGGGCGTCGTGGTGGAGTTGCGAACGGGGACGCTGCTGTAAGTTTCTGGCGAGTCGAACAACTCCATAAGGGGGTCGCGCGTATTGCGCAGCACTTTGGTGTAAACCGCGCGGCGCGGAGCGGTGGGCTCGGCGGAAGGGCCGCCGAGGTCGTTGTGGAGCTCAGAGCTCGCGGCGAGCATCGCATCGTGAACCTGCTCGGCGTCGAGGCGGCGGGTGTTCATGCGCCAGAGCCAGCGGTTTTCAGGGTCCTTCATGCGGGCTACTTCGGGCACTGGGCGCACGGCGGCCTGACGGTAGGTAGCGGAGGTGAGAATGAGGCGATGCATCGCCTTGAAGCTCCAGCCCTTCTCGACGAAGCGCTTGGCGAGGTAGTCGAGCAGCTCGGGATGAGTGGGCGACGCGCCGAGGCGGCCGTAGTCACTGCTGGTGGCGACGAGGCCGCGGCCAAAGTGATATTGCCAGATGCGGTTGGTGATGACGCGGGTGGTGAGCGGGTTATTGGGTTGCGTGATCCATCTCGCCAGTGCGGTGCGGCGGCCAGTGGAGGCGGCGGTGGACTCGATCTTGGGGAGTGGAAGGGGCTGGCGATCGAGGACGGTGAGGCAGGCGGGGTCGAGGGGTTGCTCTTCGTGGCCGGGGATGACCGTCTTGGGGGCGATCGGGCCGACGTCGGTAATGCTGAGCGTTTTGAGCGGGGCCTTGGGGCGGTCGACTTCGAGTTCGTTGAGCTGCTTCTTGAGGGCGTCGTACTGTTCCTTGGTGGCGCCGGTGAGCTTTGGCTTGGGGTTTTCGTTGGGATCGTTCACCTGGCGCATCGCCAGTTGGGCCAGTTGCTCTTCCTCAGGGGTGCGCTCGGCGATGGGCTTTTGGAGAAGGGCCTGCGTTTCTTCGGGGAATTTGCCGATCGCGACGGCAGCGGTCTTTGCCAAGGCCGTCTTTTCCACCGTGGCGATCTGATCGAGCAGCGAAGTTGCTTTCTTTTGCCATTCGGTTTCGGCAGCTTGGTAGGCGGCATATTCTTCCGCTGTGGCCAAGGGAAGATCGTTGCGCGGGAGCATGGGGGCGAAGAACGCGCGAAGGCGGTAGTAGTCGGCCTGGAGGATCGGATCGAACTTGTGGTCATGGCAGCGGGCGCATCCCATGGAGAGGCCGAGGAAGACGTCGCCGGTGACGTCGGTGACGTCGTCGAGCATTTGCGACCATTGCTTGGGGACGTCGCGCTGGTTGTATTCGTAAACGCCATGTCGGAAGTAGCCGGTGGCGACGGCGAGCGTCGGGTCGCCGGGGGCGATCTCGTCGGCGGCAAGCTGCTCGGTGACGAAGCGGTCGTAGGGCTTGTCGTCATTAAAGCTCTTGATCACATAGTCGCGATAAGGCCAGGCATTGGGGCGAAAGGCGTCCTGCTTGAAGCCGTCGGACTCGGCATAGCGGACGAGGTCGAGCCAGTGGCGGGCCCAATGCTCGCCATAGCGGGGCGAGGCGAGGAGGCGGTCGAGGAGTTTCTCGTAGGCGTCGGGGGCGGGGTCGCGGGTGAAAGCGTCGACTTCGGCGGGCGTCGGCGGAAGGCCGTGGAGGTCGAACGTCAGCCGGCGGATAAGGGTGGGACGATCAGCCTCGGGGGCGGGGGTGAGGCCCTCCGCTTGAAGCTTGGCGAGGATGAAGTGGTCGATCGGATTGCGGCACCAGCCATCGTCGGTCGCCGGCGGCACGGCGTCTTTGACTGGCTGAAACGACCAGAAGCCGCGGTCTTCGTCGGTGATGATCCGCTTCTTGGACTTGGCTAAAGGGGCGGTGAGTTTCGCGCTGGATGCAGGCCAGGGCGCGCCCATGGCGACCCATTGGGTGAGGGTGGCGACCTGCTCTTCGGAGAGCTGGTCATCTGGGGGCATCTGGAGGTCTTCATCTTTATATGAAATGGCGACGATCAGCTTCGATTCACCGGGCTTGCCGGGGGTGAGGATGGGGCCATTTTTGCCCCCCTTCTGGACGGCGGCGAGGGAGTCGAGGCGAAGGCCGCCCTTCTGCTTTTTTTCCGAATGGCATGAGAAGCAGTTATCGACAAGCAGCGGCCGGACCTTGGTTTCGAAGAATTTCTGTTGATCAAGGCTGATGGCGGATTCGGCGGCGCGCAGCGACAGGGAGGGCGCCAGGCAGATCAGGACGAGGAGAATGGAGGGTCTATGGCGCATCGGGTGATTCTGGAAGGGTATACGCTCGAAAGGGGGCCGGGGTTGTTCGGAAATGAGCCATGTGCATGGTGCGGCGGTTATTCGGCCAAAACTTCCTGGACCCAGGGGTTTCTGGCACGTTCATCAGCGACGGTGGTGGGCTCGCCGTGGCCCGAGAGAAGTTGGGTGTCGGGAAGAAGCTGCATGACCCGGCGGATCGAATTCTGGAGTTGCTGGTAGTTGGAATCCGGGAGGTCGGTTCGACCCACCGACCCGCCGATGATGAGGTCGCCGCCGATGAGGAGGCGTTCGGTGGGGAAGTGGAACATGACATGACCGGGCGAGTGGCCGGGGGTGTGGATGACGTCGATGGAAAGGGAGCCGAGGGTGAGGCGGTCGTTCTCGGCGAGGTAGCCGTCCGCACTGCGCGGCGGAATGGTGAAGGGCAGCGGGAACATGGAACTTTTGGGGTGTTGCAGCTTGGGCTCGTCGAGGCGGTGAATCAGCACCTTGGCGGCGGGGAAGCATTTGGTGACGACGGCGTGGTCGGCGACGTGATCGAAGTGACCGTGGGTGAGCCAGAGGCCAATGATGTCCCAGCCGCGTTTTTGAGCTTCATCGAGCAGGGGCGCGACGGTGTGGTCGGGGGCGTCGAAGAGCACGGCCTGCTTCGTCGTCTCGTCGGCGACAAGGTAACAATTGGTCGAGGCGAGACCGCCGGTGTTCATTAGAAGATGCATAGTTGATGGTTGATAGTTTGTAGTTAATAGTCAAAGGTTGGCATTTGGTGTTGTTAGTGGCGGCGAAGCTCGTCGAGGACACGCATGTTGCTGAGGGTATCGGCTTTCGTGATGGCGGGTGGATTGCCCTCTAGGACGGCGGCCGCGAAGTCGTTGACTTCGTGGGCGTAGAGTTCACCGATGGAGTTGATCGTATAGGTTTGGCTGGGGCCGGAGTTGGCCACGGAATGAGAGACGGAGAGTTGAGGCTCGTCCTGCCGGGGAGGGGTGGCGCGGACAACTGAGAAATTGGCGCCGGTCATCGGGGGCTTCCAGGGGATGGGGACCTGGATGTAGCCTTCAGTGCCGCAGAGGTAGGCAGCGTTGTCGGCTTGCACGCTGAGGCCGCAGGTGAACGAGGCGACGACGCCGCTGGGGTAGAGCAAGGTGCCGGCGGCGACGTGATCGACGCCGGAGGGGTGGCTTTGGGCGACGCCGCAGATGCGGATGGGGTGCTCGCCGCTGAAAAGTCTGGAGAAATCGACGCAATAGCAGCCGACGTCCATGAGCCCACCACCGGCGAGGCTGGGGTCGAAGCGAATGTTGCCGGCGATGCGCGTCGTGCGGTAGCAAAAACTGGTGCGGACGAGCTGGAGCTGTCCGATGACGCCGGTGCGGAAGGTTTCGAGCACGGCGCGGGTCAGCGGGTGGGAGCGGTACATGAACGCCTCGGCGAGCAGAAGGCCCTGGCCCTCGGCGATGTCGAACATCTCTTGGGCTTCGGCGGCATTGGTGGCGAAGGGCTTTTCGCAGAGCACGTGCTTGCCGGCGCGCAGGCATTTGATCGTCCACTCGTGGTGCAGCGTGTTCGGGAGCGACACGTAGACGGCTTGAATGGCCGGGTCACCGAGAAGCTCATCGTAGGAGCTGTAGCCCGTGGCAATGTGATGGGCGGCGGCAAACTTTGTAGCATTGCCAGACGACCGGGAGGCGACGGCAACGATCGAGCCCGGCTGGGCGGCGACGACGTCGATGGTGAAC
>JBBRIN010000115.1:0-8345 GCA_038221115.1 Tepidisphaerales bacterium | reverse complement strand
GGTGACGAGAACGGTGATCTTGAATGTGCCGGCGGTCGTGTAGGTGTGCGTGCCGATGACGTCGTTGATGCTGGCGGCGTGCTGGACGAAGGTGCCGTCGCTTGACGTGCCGTCGCCCCAATCAATGGCCGCGCTGGTCGCGATGATGGATGATGAAGCCGTCACCGACCCGGTGAACGATCCCACGACGCCGGTGAACGGCTGCTTAGCGGTGGCGCGTATCGTGACGCCGGTCACACCGATCGGCTTCGGGGGCGGAGGCAGCTTATGCGGGTGATGAATCGGGGCCGGCACGGCCGTGAGGACGCCCGAGACGCTCAGCAGCGCGGGCGATGAGAGCAACTGGCGGCTTTCCAACCCTTCCAAGACAAATCCGCTCGGAAGCGGACGTCCGCACACATGTTCGCATCGCGAGGAGAAGCTGGCCATGGTTCACTCCGTCTATCGCGGGAAATTTCCCCGCTACCCGCGCTTCCGTCCAAAGGGTAATGATGGCACCTGCCCAAGTAAATCGCTTTCGCGACCTTCCGAGAATGGACGTGACCGATGAAATGCGAAATAAAACCGTCCCCGTCTCGGTTTTTATCGCTTTTCAATCATCGCCTATGCGACCGGATAAGGCCCTTCGGCAAAGACCTCATCATGGTAGCCCTTAGCGCCAACCGCCACCGCGAGCGGGCTGCGCCAATCCTTACCTGCCGCCACGCAATCAAGCACATGTCGGAAATCACAGACCGGTTGCCACCCGAGATCCTGCCGCGCCAGCGCATTGTCGTAAACGCGATCAATTTCCGGAAACATCGTCCAACCCAGGTTCTGAAAGATCGCGCCGAACTCCGGGTAAAGCCCCCGCACCACCGAGGGGGCGTCGCGACGTAACGCCGCAAGATCTCGTTTGGTGAACGGCGTCGTCGCGGAGATGATGTAACGCCCGAAGCCGATCTCCCGCGCCCGGTCGAGGGCCAGCAGATGCGCGTCGACGACGTCTGAAAGGTCGACGCGGCGGTAAAGCAGTTCGTTCGCCTGACAATTGTCCAGGCTGTACCGATTTCGGATGGCAGGGTCGTCGTCGCTCTCCGGGAAGAAGCGCGACGTTCGCAGCACGGCTACCGGAAGCTTGGACGTGCGCGCGAAAAGTTCACAGAGCCCTTCGGCGGCGGCCTTGGTGACGCCATAAATATTCTTCGCAACCGGTACGACGTCTTCGGTGATCCATGCGGCGGGCGCTCCCGCGGCCGGCGTAAGCGCGGCTCCAAACACGCTCGTCGTACTCGTGAAGACAAAACTTTCAACCCCCGCCGCAACCGCCGCTTCCAGCAGATTCAATGTGCCGGTGACGTTTACGTCAATGAAATCCTGATGGCCGTGCGTCGCCAGATGCGGCTTATGCAGAGTCGCCGCGTGGATCACCGACCCGACGCCGGTCATGGCTCGCTTCACAAACTCCCGGTCGGTAATCGAACCGACAAGGTCAGTGAACGCCGAAGCCTTGATGTCGATCCCGCGGGCGGGACGGCCGATCTTGCGAAAGGTGCGCACCAGCGCCTCCCCGAGATGTCCGGCGCTCCCAGTCACTAAGATTGCCATCCACTACCTCCAATCCGATTCATAACAGTAAACCGCGCATCTTCTCCATCCGAATTATTTATATTCAGTTATATTCAGCCCGTCTCGCTTGCCAGCCGCCTCCAAGTGCTCGATCATCACAACCTTCCAACGATTCCACTCCAACGCCGTTAACAAGTCCGGGGAAATGAAAAGAGGTTTTCATGCGTAACACGCTCTTAACGCTCTTGCTCGCTCTCACCCTCACCCCGTCCACCCGCGCCGCCGACGTCCCCAAGCCCAACGTCATCTTCATCCTCGCCGACGACATGGGCGTCGGCGATGCCGGCTGCTATGGCCAGACGAAAATCAAAACCCCCAACATCGATCGCATCGCCGCCGAGGGGATGAAGTTTACTTCCGGCTACTGCGGCACCAGCGTCTGCGCGCCGTCGCGCTGCACCCTCATGACCGGCCGCCACGTCGGCCACAACCCCATTCGCGCCAATCGCGAGATCAAGCCGGAGGGCCAATTCCCCCTCCCCGAAGGCACCTTCACCGTCGGCCATCTCTTCCAACAAGCCGGCTACAAGACCGCCTGCATCGGCAAGTGGGGCCTGGGCTTCCCCGGCTCTTCGGGCACTCCCGAAAAAATGGGCTTCGACTATTTCTTCGGCTACAACTGCCAGGCCAAGGCCCACGATTATTATCCCGAATACCTCTGGCGCAACACCGAAAAGGTGATGCTCAACGGCAAGCAATACTCCCACGACCTCATGGCCGCCGACGCCCTCAAGTGGCTGCGCGACAACGGCAACAAACCCTTCTTCCTCTACGTCCCCTTCACCATCCCCCACGCCAAATTTGAGGTCCCCGAGCTGGGCGCCTACGAAAAGGAGACCTGGCCCGAGCAGATGAAAAAGTACGCCGCCATGATCGCGCGAATGGATCGCGACATCGGGCGAATCCTGGATACCGTGAAGGAGATGGGGATCGACGAAAACACGCTGATCTTCTTCACCAGCGACAACGGCCCAAACCCCCCCTTCAACAAGTTTTTCGCCAGCGACGGCGGCTACCGCGGCATCAAGCGCACGCTCTACGAGGGTGGCCTGCGCGAGCCCACTGTCGCCCGCTGGCCCGGTCACGTCCCGGCCGGCGCCGTCAGCGATGAACCATGGGTCTTCTATGACTTTCTCCCCACCGTGGCCGAGCTGATCGGCGTCAAGATTCCCGACAAGGTTAAGCCCGACGGCATCTCCATCCTCCCCGCCCTCCTCGGCGGCAAAATGCCCCATCGCGATTTCATCTACTGGGAACTCCACGAGGTCTGGACCCAGCAGGCCCTGCGCATGGGCGACTGGAAAGCCGTTCGCGTCTCACCCGACATGGCAGTTGAACTGTACGACTTGAAGACCGATCCCAAGGAGAAACACGACCTCGCCAAGGATAAGCCCGACATCCTCAAGCAGATGTCCGACATCATGGCCGCCCAACACGTCGAAGACCCCAATTGGCCAACCAAGAACATCCCGCCTGCCCGCAAAAAGAAGCTCGCCGAAGAATCCCAATAAGCTCGCCCCCACCAAGGGAAAAGCTCGATCTTGCGGCTTTTCCGTCTGGCGCCGCGCCAATGGGGCTGGCCACAGCAGATCATGGCGCGTCAGACGCGCTTGGCGCGTTCATCGCGCAGTTTTTTGATTCTGCCCTGGACGTCGCGATAGCCAAAGTCCCACTGGGCGAGCTGGCTGAAGAGCTTGAGCGCGTCGTCGTAGTCCTTCATCTCTTCGAGCGCGCGGCCGCGCCAATAGTGCATTTCCTTGGAGCTGTCGTCGCCCTTGGCGGGGTATTCGTCGATGAGGGCGCCGAGCACTTCGTTGGCCTCGTCGTGGAAGCCGGCCTCGAAGAAGGCGACGCCGAGGCCGAGGCTGGCCTGGTTGCGGTACTTGGGGTCGTTGCGGGCTCGCTGGAAGAGGGGGATGGCCTCATCGTAGCGCTTGAGGGTGACCAGGCGGCGGGCCTGCTCGAGCGGCCATTGCATTTCGGTCGGATAGTTCTCGGCCCAAAGGGAGTATTCGCTCATCTCGAACTCGGCTTGCTCGCGGATCACCTGGCCGAGCTCCTTGCGGAGCTGGTCGGTTTTGTTGGCGGCGAATTCCTCTTTTTTGGCGCGCACCATGCGGTTCATCATCTTCATGTTGATGACGCCGATGCTGCGCCGGAAGCGGAACTGCTTGGTCTTGTCGTACCAGTCCTGAAGCAGCTCGATCGCTCGGTTCTCGTGCTCCATCTGCTCGGTCGAAACCAGCGCGTCGACGAGTTTCGAAAGCTTGCCGGGCTCGTTGGAGTCGGCCTTGTACTGCTGCTCGGCCTCGAGGATTTTTTTCTCGATAAAGCTGAGGGACCTGACGTCTTTTTCGGATTCAATCTGATCCTGCTGGGCGGCTTTGTTGCGCAGACTGCCCTGAAAGGTCGCCGACGTGGCGTAATTCCCTTCTTCCATGGTCTGCTGAGCCGCGAGGTTTTTGCGGCGGCCGTTGAGCTCCATGTCGTCGGGCTTCATGCGCAGCGCCAGCTCGCACGCGTCGGCGGCGAGGCGGAACTTTTTCAGGTCCTGGTAGACGTCGGAGAGGGAAATGTACTTCGAAAAATCCGGCTTGGGGGTGTCCTGGTTGGCGCGCTGGAGGATGGGGCCGATCCAAAGGACGGTGTCCCAATAGCCGCCTTTGTGGGCGGCCTTCATCAGCGATTCCATGGCGTCGGTGTTGCCGGGATCGCAGGCGAGCACCTTCTCGGCGTTGAGCATCGCCTGCTTGTAGTCCTTGGTGGGCTTGAGGAACTTCATGCGCTCGAACATGCCCAGCGGCTTGGCGCCGCCGGCTTTGCGCTTCATGGAAATATCGCGCAGGGCTTCGTGCGCCTCCCGCGCTTCGGGGTCGAGGCCGAGCCCCTGAAGGTACATTTCGATGGCGTAGTCGTACTGGCCGGTGTCGGCGACCGTCTTGCCGCGCTGGAAGAAAGAGAGGGCCTTCTTCCTCATGTCATCGGGGGTGTCTTTGTAATCGCTTGGTGCGTCTGCCACGGGAATCCCTGTCGGAAAAAGAGCGTCGCAATCGCGATGACGACGGCGGCGGGGCGACCGCTGGTCACCTGAAGAACGATACGAATGATACGCAATCTAAACCGCGCAGGTTGAACGTGTCAATCGATTGATTTACCCTTTATGGTCCAACAATTTACGGCCACCACCGCCCCACCGCTGCGCCGCAGCGCTTAGACCGGCGGCGGAGGCGAGCCCAACCCGCCCGTCATGTATGTACGAAGAGCTTAAAATTATTTTGTACCCGGATCCCCGGCTGAAGAAAGTGAGCAAGCCGATCGCCACATTCGATGCGTCGCTGAAAACGCTGACGGATCGCATGTTCGCACTCATGCGCGAGGCACGGGGCGTCGGGCTGGCGGCGCCGCAAGTTGGGCTGAACATCCGGCTGTTCGTGCTGAATGCGACCGGAAACCCAGAAGATGATGCGGTCTACGTGAACCCGGTTCTGTCCGATGGCGAGGGCGAGGAAGAGGCAGAAGAGGGATGCCTGTCGCTACCGGAATTGCACGTGCAGGTTTGGCGGGCCAAGACGATGCATATCGAGGCGCAAACGCTGACGGGCGAGCCGTTCGCGCAGGATGCGAACGGGTATCTGGCGCGGATCTGGCAACATGAGTCCGATCATTTAGATGGGACGCTGATCTCGGAGCGGATGGGGCCGGTGGCGAAGCTTGCCAATCGAAAGCTGATGCGCGATCTGGAGGAGAAGTATGCGAAGGAGAATCCAAAAAAGCTGCCGGTGAAGAAGCGGAAGTAAGACACATGACCCCTTTGCGCATTCTGTTTGCCGGTTCTGGGGAGTTTGGGTTGCCGACGTTAAAGGCGGTCCGGTCGGCGGGACATGAGGTGGTCCATGTTTATTCGCAACCGGATCGGCCGGCTGGGCGCGGGCGGGGGCTGACGCCTACACCGATTGCTCAGTTTGCCCTCGAGCAAAAGCTCTCGTTGACGCGGACGGAGAATCTGAATGGGGAAGCGCTGCCGGCGGCGGATCTGCTCATTGTGATTGCGTTTGGGCAGAAGATTGCGGAGCCGGTGGCGAATCATTGCCGGCTGGGGTCCGTGAACCTTCATGCGTAACTGCTGCCAAAGTATCGGGGCGCTGCGCCGATCAACTGGGCGATCTTGCGAGGTGAGACGATGACTGGAAACTCGATCATCCGGCTGGCGCAGAGGATGGATGCGGGGGTGGTGCTGGCTCAGTCGCGATTGGCGATCGGTGAGGCCGACACGGCGGGTGACCTGCACGACCGCTTGGCGACCGATGGCGCGCCGCTGATGCTGGGGTTGATGGAGAAACTGGTTGCGGGGAACGCAACGGAGGTGGCGCAGGATGAGGCGCTGGCGACGCTCGCGCCGAAGCTGTCGCGAAAGACGGCGGAGCTGGATTTGACGAAGAAATCGAATGAGGTCGCACGCCAGATTAATGGCTTGTCGCCGTGGCCGGGCTGTCGGGCGCGGCTGTGTGAATCGCACGGGATGGAGTTGGCGAAGGTGACGCTGCTGCGGGCGCGGCCGGCGCCGGGGAAGGGGTTTAGGCCGGGGGATATCGACGTCGATGGGCACGTGGGGACAGGCGCGTATGGGGCGGTTGAGATCCTGGAGGTTCAGCCGGAGGGCGGACGGGCGATGCCGATTGCGGACTTTCGCAACGGGCGTCCGTGGGGATTTGGGATGCACCTGGAAAGCCCGTAGCCGGTCAATATCCGCTAGTCGAGAAGGCCGAGGATGATCAGCGTGGCTTCCTGGCGGACGGAGACGACATCGCGCAACTGTTCCTGGGCCTGGGTGAGCTCGGCGCGCGCCTTGGCGCGAGCCTGGCGAGCGGCCATCACCCGCTGGCGGAGCTCGGAGAGAGGGGCCTCGGTGTCGGTGACGGCCTCGCGGAGGGATTTGGCGGTGTCGATGACTTCGGGGGTGGGGGGACGGCCATCATTGGGGGGCGCGCTTTTCGGGTCTTTGTATTTGACCTTGCGGGGCTGGCCGTCTTTGGGGAGGCGAAAGCCCTTGTCGCGGCTGGCGCGGAGCTGGTTTTGCAGGACGACGACGTGCATGACGCGGGGGCGGATGGCCATCCATTCATCGTCGGTGCCGCCGATCAGTTGACGCACCCGCTCGGCGTCGCGCTCGTCCTGGGAGAGCTTGGGAGGCTTAACGACGGGCGCGCCGGGATCTTTCGGCGAGCTTGGGCCGGCTTGTCCGTTCTGATTCTGCGGGGCAGCGCAGACGGGGCCGGCGGCGAGCGCAATGCACGCGAGCAGCAGGCGAGAAAACGTCCATCGATGGGTTGACTGTTGCTTCATGCTCGAGTGGCCGGCGAACGTAGGACTCAACGAAGATACGGTGCAAAACGTTGGGTGTTGCCGGATCAAACGATCGTGGGCATGTTTGTCGGCTGGTTCCTGTATTGAAGCCGACGCAGCAATGGCTTAGAACGATGGGCATGTCCTCAGAACACGCATCCACCCTACCGAGCGCCGACGAGGTGTTGGAGACGTTTGGGTCGGCCACGGAAGAGAACGTGACGGACCCGTTTCGGACGGAGAACGTGGTGATCCTGCCGGAAGCGGCGGAGATGTGGATCGCGGGGGATGTACACGACCACCGGCGGAACTTTGACAAGCTGCTGAGAGCCGTGGATCTGGGAAACAATCCGCGGCGGCATCTGGTGCTTCAGGAGCTTATCCACGGCGAGCACTTTGACGAGAGCGGGGCGGAGGAAAGCTGGATCACGCTGTATCGGGCGGCGGCCCTGAAGGTGGACTTCAGCCATCAGGTGCACTTTCTGCTGGCGAATCACGATCTGGCGCAGATCCACGGGCGCGGGATCATGAAGGGAAGCACAAGCGTCTGCGAGGCGTTTAACAAGGGGGTGAAGAAGGCTTTTGGGGAGAAGTCGGGGCGGGTGCAGGTGGCGATCACGGAGTTTTTGTTGTCGCTTCCACTGGCGGTGCGGATGCCGAACGGGATCTTCTGCTGCCATAGCCTGCCGCAGGACGAGGAGATGGAGGGATTCGATTACAGCATTTTCGGTCGGCCGCTGGCGGGGCCGGATTACCTGCGGCGGACGGGTCCGGTATATCAATTGATCTGGGGAAGGCATACGACGCCGCCATTTGTGGCGAAGTTTGCGGAGGTCGTGGGGGCAAACATTGTGGTGACGGGGCATCAGCCGCAGGATATGGGGTATGGCGTCAACGGGGAGCAGCACCTGATTATCGCGTCGGACCATAACCACGGGGTGGTGCTGCAGGTGGAGGCGGGGCAGACATATGACATGCAGTCGCTTGTGGGGAGATTGAAGAAGTTTGTGGCGATGGATGTTTAGAGAAGTTAGTTAGCGTTGAATGTCCCCATTGACGATGCGCGCGGCGGCTTGGTCGGAATCGGTCTGGAGTCGCATGGTGGCGCCGGCGATTTTCAACTTAAAGGTCTGCTGCATGATTGTCTGATCCACCGAGCCGTATTTGTCGTCCCCGCCGACGTGGCCGACGACGAGGATCCGGCCGTCGGGTAGTTGCGTCGCGCGCGGGTAGTAGGGGCTGGCGGGCAGGCCGGGGTCCGCGCCACCGTTGTAGGTGGAATCTCAGGCGGCTTCCGCGGCGGGCAAGGGTTTGCTCCCCCACAGTGACTCCCAGTCGCCGTTGAGGTATGCCACACGCAGGCTTAAGATCTCCTGGGCGCCGGCGTCGGACCA
>JBBRIN010000114.1:0-8351 GCA_038221115.1 Tepidisphaerales bacterium | reverse complement strand
GGCGAGTTGGGGGACCAGGTCGAGGCCCGACAAGCCGGCCATGCGGAGATCGAAGACGGCGGCTTGGGGCGGGGCGCGTGCGGCGATGGCGAGGGCTTGCTCACCCGAGCGGGCGGCGTGGACCGCGAGGCCGCGCTTCTGGAGGGCTTTGACGAGGCGCGTGCGAAAAGCGTCGTCATCATCGACGAGCAGGAAGGTCTTGAGGGGGCGGGATTGAGGGTCCATGGGAAGAACGGCGTGCGTCGACTGTTGCTGCCGCGGCGGCGGGGAGTCCTTCGGGAACGTCGCCGATGGGAGCATTGTTCAACACGACGTCGGGTAATTCAAGGACGCAGGTTGTGCCGCGACCGGGGTGGGAATCGATGGTGAAGGTTGCGCCACATTGGTCGGCGAAGAGGCGGACGAGGAAGATGCCGAGGCCCATGCCCTTGCCGGGCTCCTTGGTCGTGAAGAAGGGCTCGCCGATGCGGCGGAGCAGATCGTCGGACATGCCGACGCCTTGATCGCGGACTTCGAAGGTGGTGGTGTGGGAGCGGTGGTGAATTGAGAGCATGACGGCGCGGGCAGGGTCGGAGGCGTCGAAGGCGTTTCGGACGAGCACGAGCAGTGATTGCTCGAGCGCGCGGGGGGAGGCGTAGACGACGTCGGTCCCTGGGGCGCGGTGAACGGAAAAGCGCTGAAGCTCGGGTTCGGCGAGGCTGGCGCGCAGGCCGGCGATGAGATCGTCGATGCGAACGAGGGTGCGGTGGGAGACCTCTTCGTCGATGTTCAATCGCAGGCGGCTGAGGATGGCGCGGCAGCGGTCCACCTCGCGGCGGATGAGGCGGGCGTCTTCGACGGCGTCGGCGGGATCGGAACTGAGCTCGAGCTCCTTAGCGACGACGGCGATGGTGCCCAGCGGGGTGTTCAGCTCGTGGGCTGCGCCGGCGGCGAGGGTGGTGAGGGCGGCGAGCTGTTCGTTTTTGGCGGCGCGGTCGCGCACGGCGGCGAGCTCGTGCTCGCGCTGGCGGAGGGCGCGGGTGACGCGGCCGATGAAGGCGACGGTGAGGACTGAAACGAGGGTGAGAGAGATCCAGCTTCCGACGGGGGAGACCCAGGGTGGGAGCAGGTGGAGGTCGAGCGGGAGGTGCCAGGCGAAAAGCAACCCGTAGCAGGCCCCTACCGTGGTGACGACGGCCCAGGTCCACGGCGCGGGGAGGACGATAACAGCCATGGCGACGTGAATGAGGTAGAGGGAGGCGAAGGGGTTTCGCGCGCCGCCGGTGAGGAAGAGGAGGGCTGTGAGGAGGAGCACGTCGAGGAGAAGGGTGGCTTTGATGATCCCGGGTGAGGGGTTGGCGCGCTTGTGGGCGAAGGTGAGGAGCGTGTTGGAAAAGGCGGTGAGCAGGATGACGGTGGCGATGGGTATGAGGGGGAGGTGGAGGTGAAGGAGGGCGACGGAGACGATGGTGGCGGTGAGTTGGCCGATGACGGCGAGCCAGCGCAGGCGGGTGAGGGCCGCGAGCGCGATCTGCGGCTCTTGAACGGTGGAGATGAAGGCGGCGAAGCTCGGCCGGCGGGAAAGCTCGATCACGCGTTGTCTTCTGCTGAATGTCCCTCCCCCGGAGTACGGTTCGACTGCGCTCACCGCGGGCCGGAGGAGGGGAGCGGCAGGGTCATTTAGCGAGGCTCTTCGTAAATTGCGGGGTCGTCGGTGTTGCCGCCGCGACAGGTCATGGCGCGGCCGCTGGGCCAGAGCGGGGTGAAGAGCATGAATGCGACGAGGGAGGGGAGGAGGTTGGGGGTGATGGAGTGGCTGAGGAGGCAGCCGATCAGGCCCATGATGCCGCCGATTTCGAGGGTGATCCAGACGCTGAACATGCCGCCGAGATAAGAACGGGGCGAGACGCAGTCGCCTTTCCAGTAGTTCTTGAAGACGTAGCTGCGCCAAGCGATGGCGAGGGGGACGGCGATGGCGATGTAAGCCATGTTGGCGATGAACCAGGTGTGCTGGAACATGGGATTGGGCTCGACGCCGTCCTCATTGAGGATGGTCCAGACGGTGTAGAGGAACAGAAACATGGGCAGGAGCAGGAAGGTGAGCCAGCACCACCAGGCGAGGCGGAGGGCGTCATTGTGAGTGAGGGTTGAAGGACGCGGGGCGACGGCCGGGCGGGATACAGCTGGGGACGAAACCACAATTGCCACACGAACCTCCGTCGATATTCCGCCGTCCCCGCGAAACGAATTGATGCTAAGAGTCTGCCAATGAGGATCGGCAAGGTCAAGGCGAATCGATCTATTTGGTTGTGGAGTCGGGGCTTGTGAAAAGGTTCACAAAGGTGTCACGATGATGGGCGGTTACTCGGCCGGGTGATAATCTCGCCAGAGCCAGCGGAGGACATCGGGGAGGATGGATCCGCCGTGCTTGCCGTTGTGGGAGCCGTCGCCGATGACGAATTTGACGTCGTAGCCTTTTTCGGTGAGGGCGGCGTACATGGCTTTGTTGGCCTCGAACCAGCTTCCGAACTGATTGACGAGATCGCCGGAGCCGTCCTGCATGTGGACGCGGATGGGCTTCTGGTCGGCGTTGCGCACGAGGTCGGGGTATTTGTCGCCGCCGCGGATGTTGGTGAAGCTGCCGACGAAGGTGGCGACTTTATGGAACTGGTCGGGGCGTTGCCAGGCGACGGTGAAGGCGCAGATACCGCCGGAGGAGGAGCCGGCGATGGCGCGGCCATCGGGGTCTTTGGTGAGATTGAGGGAGAAGCGTTTGGTGACTTCGGGGAAGATTTCGTCCATTAGAAAGCGCGCGTACTGGTCGCTGAGCGTGTCGTATTCGACGCTGCGGTTGGAGGGGCGGAACTGTTTGGGCTTCTCGCCGGCCTTGGGGGCGGGGGGCTTTGGGTCGCCGGGCTTTGGCGGGGGATTCTTTACCGGGTCGTTGCCCGGATTGATGAAGATACCGACGGTCACGGGCATTTGTTTTTTGGCGATGAGGTTGTCGAAGACGACGGGCACCCGCCACTGGCCGGTTTCGCTGATGACGCCGGCGCCGTCTTGAAAGACCATGACGCAGGCAGGCTTTTTGGCGTCGTACTGGCTGGGGATGTAGACCCAGCAATCGCGCTCAGTGCCGGGGAAGATGGTGCTCTTCCAACTGAAC
Source organism: Tepidisphaerales bacterium (assembly GCA_038221115.1). Lineage (GTDB taxonomy): Bacteria > Planctomycetota > Phycisphaerae > Tepidisphaerales > Tepidisphaeraceae > JANXVV01. Next base: position 5,206 of record JBBRIN010000114.1, on the reverse strand, counting down.
TTTTCGATCTTGCCTTTGGGGACGCCATCCTGGCGCTCGGAGTCGGGGCCGAGTTTGTAGTCGTCGGCGGCTTGGAGGAAGGGGGATAGGGTGAGACAAAGCGTTGCGATGAGGAGTGGTCGCCACATGAAGGTCGGTTCCTGTGCTGGTTGGAGAACGCCGTTGGATTGAGCCGCGATGGCGCGTGCCGCGGGCGGTATGATTTGTACCGGGGCGGGGGAGTGGCGTTTGATTGAGCACCTGACGGAACCCCCACCCTAGCCCTCCCCCGGAGTACCGGAGGAGGGGAGCGAAGAAGAGGCGCATTAGCTATCGGGCGATCAATAGCGTATTCGCTTGCGGCGGGAGACTGAGTGGCATAGCGTGACGGAGCCGCGACGGGTGGAAGTCGTTGGGCATCCTTGTGAGGAGAAGACACATGATCAGCCGGTATTTTCCGATCATCGCTACGGCGCTGTTTTTCGTTGTTGCCGCAGGCACCCGTCCTGCCCAGGCGGCTGATGCGCGGCATCCGAACGTGCTGTTTATACTGACGGACGATCAGCGTTGGGATTGCATGGGGGTGGCGGGGCACCCGTATCTGAAGACGCCGAACATCGATCGGATTGCGCATGAGGGGATTTACTTTCGCAATACGTTTTGCACGACGTCGCTGTGCTCGCCGAGCCGGGCATCGATCCTCAGCGGGCTGTATGCGCACACGCACAAGGTGGTCAACAACTTCACGGAGTACCCGAACGAGCTGCCGAGCTTCCCGAAGCAGTTGCAGGCGGCGGGGTATGAGACGGGGTACATCGGCAAGTATCACATGGGGGAGGAGAACGACGAGCGGCGGCCGGGGTTTGATTATTTCGTGACGCACAAGGGGCAGGGGAAGTATTACGACACGGAGTTCAACGTCGATGGACAGCGGAAGGTGATCCCGGGGTATTACACGCATGTGGTGACGGATCTGGCGGTGGATTGGCTGAAGAGGAAGCACGAGAAGCCATTTCTGCTGATGCTGGGGCACAAGGCACCGCACAGCTTCTATACGCCGGAGCCGAAGTACGAGCATGCATTTGACGGCGTGGACATTCAGTATCCGAAGACGGCGTTTATGCTGGAGGACAAGCCGGAGTGGATCAAGCAGCGGATCACGACGTGGCACGGGATTTATGGGCCGCTGTTTGAATGGCGGAAGAAGTTTCCGGATGCATCGCCGGAAGCGGTGAAGGATTTTGCGAACATGACGCGCGGCTACTGGGGGACGATTTTGTCGGTGGATGACAGCGTGGGGAGGCTATTGCAGACACTCACGGAGATGGGGCAACTGGACAACACGCTGATTGTGTTCATGACGGACAATGGATTGCTCAACGGCGAGGATGGGATGGTGGACAAGCGGACGATGCATGAGCCGAGCATTCGATTGCCGCTGGTGGTGCGGTATCCGGGGCTGGTGCCTGCGAATCAGCCGCGCATCGTGGATCAGATGGTGCTGACGGAAGACATGGCTCCGAGCATCCTTGAGATTTGCAATGCGGCTCCGCTGAAGAACATCCATGGGCAGTCGTGGAAACGGCTGGCGCAGGGCGATGTGGCCGGCTGGCGCGCCAGCTATTTTTACGAGTACAACTATGAGAAGCAGTTTCCGTATACGCCAAACATCCGCGGGGTGCGGACCGACGAGTGGAAGTACATGCACTATCCGCACGGAGATGGGAAGCCGGACCGGCACCTGGCGGAGTTGTATAACCTGAAGGCCGATCCGCAGGAGGCGCGGAACCTGATCAAGGATCCGGCGCTGGCGGGGAAGGTGACTGAGTTGAAGGCGGAATTGGATCGGCTGATGCAGCAGACGGGGGCGTTGCCGGACACGATGCCGGTGGATGAGGGGGTGCAGTCGACGCTGCCGGATCAGAAGATTCGCTAATTCAACGCTGCCTCTGGCGACGCAAATCGGCCGGAGCAGTATGGTAAGCACGGACGGCCCCACTATGCGATTAAACTCACTTTTTACCGTTTCCGCGCTGGGACTGATGATTCTCATTGCAGGCGCCCGCGCGATGGGAGAGCCGCCGCGCTCGCTGTTTGACGGGAAGACTCTGGGGAGTTGGAAGGTGTCGGATTACGAAGGGGCGGGCGATGCTCACGTGGAAGATGGGGCGCTGGTGCTGCCGTTTGGGGAGAGGCTTTCGGGGGTGAAGTGGACGGGAGAGCCGCTGCCGCGGATGAATTATGAGATCGTGCTGGAGGCCAGGCGGGTTGACGGGAGCGATTTTTTTTGCGGGCTCACGTTTCCGGTGAACGACGAATATGCTTCGTTGATTGTTGGGGGTTGGGGCGGGGCATTGTGCGGAATATCGAGCATTAATGGGGACGATGCGGCTCATAACGATACCCGCACTTTCCAGAAGCTGGACAATGGCAAATGGTATCGCGTGCGGCTGCGGGTGACGCCGACCAAGCTTCAGGCGTGGCTGGATGACGAGAAGATTGTGGACGTGGCGACGTCGGGGAAGAAGATTGACATTCGACACGACATTGAAGAGAGCAAGCCGCTGGGGATCGCGTCGTTTCAGTGTACGGCGGCGCTGCGGAACATCAGGCTCATGCCGATCGAGCAGGTAGCGGGGAAGGACCGGGTTTCGACGCAGGTGTGGGACAAGGCGGCGGCGACCGTGGATGCGCGGGCCGAGCTCATTCGCACGCTGCACGAGGGAGCGGGGTTTCAGCCGTACAAAGATAAAGCGGCATGGCTGCGGCGCGCGGCCGACTTGCGCGAGCAGGTGCTTATCGCCGCGGGATTGTGGCCGCAACCGGAGAAGTGTCCGCTGAATCCGGTGATCCACGGCAAGGTGGATCGCGGCGATTTCACGGTGGAGAAGGTTTACTTTCAGAGTTATCCGGGATTTTTTGTGTCGGGCAATCTGTATCGGCCCAAGGGGAAAACGGGGCCGTTTCCGGCGATCCTCTGCCCGCACGGTCATTGGAAGGACGGTCGATTTAACGAAGCGACCGAGAAGGAAGTGAAAGCCGGGCTGGCGGCGGGGTGGGAGACGGATCCGGTGGCGGCGCGCTACCTTTTGCAGGCGCGCTGCGCGAACCTGGCCAAGCTGGGTTGCATCGTCTTCCACTATGACATGGTGGGGTATGCGGATGCGGACCCGAAGCGATTCGAGCACCGCCAGACGTTTCGGGATATTGAATCTGACTTGCAGGCGCTGAGCGTCTTCGGACTGCAAACGTGGGACAGCATCCGGTCGCTGGATTTCGTCGAATCGTTGCCGGATGTGGACAAGTCGCGGATCGCCTGCACCGGCGCGAGCGGAGGCGCAACGCAGACGTTTACGTTGATGGCGATCGAGGACCGGCTGGCGGCGGCGGCGCCGGTGTCGATGATCTCCGCCGGTGAACATCAGGGGGGCTGCGTGTGTGAGAACAACTCGCTGCTGCGGCTGGGGACGGACAACGTGGAACTGGCGGCGACATTCGCGCCGCGCCCGTTCATCCACCCGACGAACACGGGGGACTGGACGAAAGAGTTCATGGAGAAGGGGTTTCCGGAGATCCGTGCGACGTATGCGTTATTTGACGCGACGGATAACGCGCGCGCGTTTCGGCAGACGGCGCCGCATAATTACAACGCGGTGCATCGCACGGCAGTCTATAACTTCTTCAACGAGGTGCTGAAGCTGGGGCATAAGGGCGAGCTTGTGGAGCAAGCGTTTACACCGATTGCGGCGAAGGATCTGAGTGTTTTTGATGCTGAGCATCCGCGGCCTGCGGATGCGGCGACGCCGGACTCGCTGAAGGCGTATTTTATTAAAGCGTCGGAGCAGCAGATCAAAGCATTGCTGCCGAAGGATGGGCCTGGTCTTGCCCGCGCGCGAGCGATGCTTGAGCCGGCGCTGCGGCACATGCTGTTCACGCGGTTGCCGGAAGCGGGCGAGGTCGCGGTTGAATCGGTGGGGCAGAACCAGATGGGCGCGTATCGGATTCAAAAGCTAACGTTGAAGCGGGCCGGAGACGCGCAATCGCTCCCGGCGTTGCTCCTGACGGGAACAAAGGCGTCGGGTCAGCCTCCGGTGGTCGTTATTGCGCCCGAAGGTAAGGCGTGCATTGCTGATGATTCGGGCGCGTTGGGCGAGTGGGTGAAGCCGTTACTGGATTCCGGGAGGACGGTGCTTGTCGTCGATGTGTTCAATACGGGGGAGCTTTCGGGCGTGCCGAAGCCTGCGCCGACGCCGCCGGCGAAGCCGATTGAGTTTTTTGCGGGATACAACCGAACGACGATCGGGAACCGGGTGCATGACGTTCTCACCGGCATTGCGGCGGCGCGCGCGCAGACCAAGTCAGCCGGCGTGGATCTGGTGGGCGTAGGCGCGGCGGGGCCGTGGTGCCTGCTGGCGCGCAGCGTGGCGGGGTCGGCAGTGTCAGGGGCTTTCATTGATGCGGATGAGTTTGACTTCGATCGAGTTCACGCGTTCACGGATGAGGGGTATTTGCCCGCGAGTCGTCACTTTGGCGGGATATGGCCACTGGCGGCGCTTGGTGCGCCGGGAGAGCTGACGATTGCGCGGCTTCGAGACGAGAAGACCCCCGAGTGGTTGACGGCGGCGTATAGCGCCGCCGGCGCGGCTGAGAAGCTTCATGTGGTTTCGCGCGTCGAGTTAACAGAGCTTACAAAACTGCTGGGGCGGTAAGAGCCGGCGGACCCGATTAGCGAAGTTTTTACCAGAGGAACTGGAACATGGTCACACTAGAAGAAGCCCGTAAGATCATCGCGGCCGCGGAACGAGAGGCGGGGAGTCAGGGCCAGCCGATGAACATTGCGGTAGTGGATGGGGGCGGCAACCTGGTGGCGTTTGCCCGAATGGGCGGCGCGTGGCTGGGAAGCATCGACATCTCCATCAAGAAGGCATGGACGAGCCGCGCCTTCGACATCGAGACCAAGACGTTGGGTACGGTGACCCAGCCGGGACAGGACTTCTATGGCATCCACGCCTCGAACGATGGCAGGGTGATGATCTTCGCGGGCGGCGTGCCCTTAAAGCGAAACGGCGCGGTGATGGGCGCGGTCGGCGTGAGCGGTGGCTCGGGCAAGCAGGATCAAGCAGTCGCGGAAGCCGGCGCGAAGGCATTTTAGATTTCCTGGAGCGCCCGGGGGCAGGCTTCGGGCGCTTTTATCGGCCCTTCGGCGAATATGCTTGTCTCTTCCTGA
>JBBRIN010000113.1:0-8367 GCA_038221115.1 Tepidisphaerales bacterium | reverse complement strand
CTGCAGAATCAGCCGGAAGGGCTCTGCTGCCATCCGTATGACTGCGCTACGGCCCTCATCGCCGAGGAAGCCGGCGTGCTGCTTACCGATGGTCTCGGCGGGCCGCTCGATGGGCCGTTGGACACGACCAGCGGACTTGCCTGGGCGGGCTACGCGAACGACACGCTTCGCCGCAAGATCGAGCCGCTACTTTCGCGCTTTTTGCACGAGCGGGGGCTTCAGCCGCCGACGATCTGAGCGCCCCGCCACAAGCCCGATAACGTCCGGCCATCCAGCAAACTTTTCCGATTAATCGGTCCGCACGGCTTAAGCCGGTCGGTCGCCGCGCCGATTCGAGAAACAAGGCCCTCTCCGCGCGGGCCGCGCCCGGCGTATTAGATAGAAGGCGACCGACCATGTTGACTGCACAACGGACTGAATCCCGCGCCGCTTCCCCCGCGACTATCAAACGATTTGCCAAAGCCGCGGGCGAGGGGGATCTGTCGATGGTACGCCGATTGGCTGATAAGCACCCGCAGCTCGTTTGCCACTGGGAGCCGCTGTTGGACGCGGCACACGCGGGGCATGCCGACGTGGTCCGGTTTCTTCTGGAGCTTGGAGCGGACGCGAATGTGCTGGCGGCCAATGCGCACGAGCATCGACCGCTGCATCGCGTCGTCGAGCATGGGAAGTCACATTGCAAGACAGAGAAGCACGTCGAGGTGGTGCAGGCGTTGCTCGAGAATGGAGCAGACGTCATGGCCCGCGGCACCTGGCTGCACGTCACGCCGATCGCACTGGCGGCAATGGGACCGGAGCCGCGGTTTCTGGTGCCGATGCTGACGTACCTGGATCACTGGGACATTTTTCACGCCGCCGTCGCCGCGCAGGAGCCGCATGTGGCGATGATTTTGCGGCGGGATCCGCAACAGGCCCGGGCGTTGGATGTGAACGGATTTACGCCGCTGCACTATGCCGCTGCTTCCAGACTGGGCGTCGAGGATGCGGATATGGCGCTGCGATTGAAACAGATCGCGGATCAACTGATTGAGGCGGGGGCTGATCCGGGCGCCAAGGCGCAGTTTCATCATGGGGATGCGCTGACTCCGGCATACTTTGCCGCGGGCAATAAATCGGTTCTTCAGCCGCTTCTGCTGGCGGGGGCGGACGCGACTGACGCCCTGTTTCCGGCGTTGGGGGCGGCTGATTTTGAGGTGGCGGCACTGCTGCTGCTTGCGGGCGCCGATGTGAAGTCGCGCCGCGCTGCCAATCAGGTTGCGGAATTCACGCACTTGGGGCATTACCCTCAGGCGCGGTGGCTGGTCGAGCATGGCGCGGATGCCAATGGGCGCACGGACAGCGACGGGCGAACCGCGCTGCATTGGGCGGCGACGCGGGGGGCCAGCGCGGAGTTTGTGCGGGTGCTGCTCGATCATCGGGCGAGCCCGAACCTGCACGACGCTGACGGAGCGACGCCGCTGGCGTTGGCGAAGTCAAAAAACCGCGAGCGGTTGGCGGCCCTGCTTCAAAAGCACGGTGCTACGGAGTGATCTTTAATCGAGCTGAAGCACGTCATCGACGGCACGCGACAGGTCTTCCAGAAAGAGATCTCCCTTGAGGTGCCGAGTCAGCGCGACGAGGATGTAATGGCGGCGCGGACCGGTGACGACCGCCGTGTCGTGCAGCCAATCCTCCCACGAACCCCACTTGCGGATGATTTCGACGGGGCGGCCCTCGAGGCCCTTTACAAACTTGATGTCATCGTGCGGGATGTCCGGCGAGGCGAAGATGTCGCGCATGACCTTTGACGCCGCCGGCGAGACGAGTTTCCCCTGCTCCAGCATCAGGAAAAAGCGCAACAACTGCCGCACGGTGGCGGCGTGGGAATTGTCCGCCACGGGGGAGCCATGGCGTTCGGCATCTTTTCCATAGTGCTTGCCGATCCAGATTCCACCGCCGCGCCTGGCGTCATAGAAGCCGTACTTTTCGGTGAGGATCTGCTGGATGGCGGTAAGGCCCAGCTCGTGGGAATACTTTGATGCCATCTCGTTCGAGGAGGCCTTCACCATTAAGCCCAGCTCGTGGCGAACGGACGGGTCGAGGTGTTCGGCCGCCTCCGGATGTATCTGAAAATACGCCAGCAGGATGCCAATCTTCGCGACGCTGGCGGCGTACTCTTCACGGTCTGGCCGGAGCATGGCGACCCGCGGCGTGCGGAGATCGAGCACGCCGACGGCCGTCTGCCGATCCGTCATCGAATACTTTTCGCGCAGCGACGCGTCGATTTGTTCGAGCGCTCTCTGAAGCCGGGTATCGGTGGGGGTGTTGTAGTCCAAAGTGAATTCGACGGACGACGGCACGGTTGATGGGTCGGCGGCCAGCGCCGTGCAACAGAGGGCTGTCCCGAGAATCAATGCGGCAATCATGATGTTCATGGGATGAATTGTAATCGGTATCGCCGCGCCGCGATTCCCCTCGGCCAAGCGGTCCTGCTACGATATGGGCATCCCGATCCGTGCCCGATTTAACGGAGGTCTTATGCCACGCATTGCCACGATTGCCGCACTTCTTACTCCACTACTCTTGATCCCTGCCGCCGGCTGCGAGCGCGCAGCGCATGCCGACGGTGGGCCGATCATTTCCGACACGCAGCATTACGACCAGGGCGAGGTCGACTGGGCGCTGCCGATTCTGAATGGCCGGCCGCTTCGGCTGACCGGAAAGATGGACGTCAACTTCGGCAACCTCTACGTGCAGGTTCACACGCCGCACGGCGTGACGGTGTTCCCGCGCGAGCAGCTCCTTCACTGCGGGCCGGTGGCGCAGACGCCGGAGTTGGGACAATAAGACTGAATCGCGGCGGTCGTAATCGTGTGGAGGATCGATCTGATGATTCGATGCGGGTATCGATCGAACATGGGCTGGTAGCCCCTGTGACGTTGTGTACATTCCGATTGAGCTTAAAAACAGAAGGAGCTCTCATGCCGGTCATGACAGGACTTTCCGGGAACGAGATTTACTGCCTGCACCTGAAAAACCTGGCGCCGGGCGATCTGGTGATCGGCAATTCGGTCTTCTCGATGGGCGTGCTCGGATCTCTTGCGGCGGCGGGACGAAACATACTTGGGGGCGAGGTTACGCAAATCACGCAGATCATTCATGACGGCCGGCTCGAGGCCCTGAACCGGATGGTGAAGGAAGCGGAGCAGCGCGGCGGCGTCGGCATCACGGGAGTGACCAACGAGCTGCGCACGTTCCATGGCAACACGGAGTTTCTGTCGGTGGCCTCAACCGTCCACGGAGAGGGCGGCGCGGGCGTGGCGGGCGAGCGGATTCAGTTCACCACCAGCGCGGATGGGCAGGAGCTTTATTGCCAGCTCGATGCGGGGTTCACGCCGCAGCGTTTTGTCTTTGGGAACGTCGCCTATTCGATCGGCGCGGCAGGCGGCATTCTGGGGACACTGAAGTCGCTGGCGCGCGGAGAAATCAAGGAGTTCTCCGACGTCTTCAACCGCACGCGGCACCTCGCACTGCAGCGCATCGCGCAAGAGGCGGCGGCGGCCGGCGCGAACAGCGTGGTGGGCATCGAGACGCGCACGATGCGTTTCTCGGGCGCGCATGAGATGCTGATGCTCGGCACGGCGTCGCATCATCCGGCACTCGCGAGTCAATCGAGCACTGCCGATCCGAATCGGATTGTCACGAGTGACCTGACCAACGAAGAAATGTGGAACCTGATCCACATGGGATATATGCCGCTCAAGCTGGTGCTCGGCACAGCGGTCTACTCACTCGGCATGGTGGGCGGCGTCAAAGCGCTGTTCAAATCGTTCACCCGTGGCGAAATTTCGGACCTCACCTCGCTCATCTACGATGCGCGCGAGCACGCGATCGGGCTGATCCGCGACGAGGCGTCCGCCATCGGCGCCGACGACGTGGTGGGGATCAAGACGCACGTTCACGAGCATGGATCGCTGTTGGAGTTCATGGCGATCGGGACGGCGGTGAAGAAGGTTCCGGGGCTGACCACGCTATCGCCGAACCTGCCGCCGCAGGCGGTGATGAAGGACAAGGAGACGTGGATTGGGGAGGATGCCGTTCAGGTCGATCGGGCGGGGGTTAAGAAGGGGGGGGCGTGATTGATGGCGACAATCAGATCTTCATAGATCCGCATCCGCACCCTCCAAAATACTGGTTGTAGCGAATACACGTTAGTTAACGTTGCCGGCCGTACAACCTGCCTAAAGCTCCGGATTCACGGCGCTCTGACCCGGTTCGACCTGCGCTCCACGACCGTTTTAATTCGATATCTCCGGTGTCGCTGCATGCAGTGCGAACGTGGCGACCCAACCCGGAGGTGCTTTATGTGGAATTTCATGGAGGGTCTTGAAAACCGCTGGCTGCTGTCGGGGGGCCATCACCTCGAGGCGGCCCATGTCGGCGGCAATGGCCATCATGGCCACGGTAAGCCCGCATTTGCCGCGATCCATCATGGGATCCTTAAAGTGGACGGCAGCAGGGCCGCGGACACGATTGCCATCGCAGTCGACGCCACGGATGGCACCAAGCTTGACGTGACCATGAACGGCACGCTGGTGCAGTTTAATCTGACGGACGTTCACCGGATCCTAGTGACCGGGGGCAAAGGTGACGACAACATCAGCGTAGATCCTAGTGTGAGCGTGAACGCGCGGCTCATTGGCAACTCCGGCAATGACTTTCTCAGCGGCGGCTCGGGCAATGACCTGGTCCTGGGCGGCGGCGGCAACGACACGTGCAGCGGAGGCCTTGGCGATGATGTGATCGTCGGGGGCGGCGGCACGGACGCGGCCTACGGCGGCGGCGGGTCAGACACGTTTTCAGCGGGAGATTCTGACGCTGAAAAGTCGGACTTCAACGCCGGTGAAGGCGACAAGAATAGTGCGTTGGATGATGACGGCGCGGTCGAGCAGTCCGAGGTATGACGGCGGGCCGCGACAGGAGTGAGGGAAAACGTAGCATCGCTGCGAACAGGCCCGCATCCGTTAATGAATTGCGGGCCTGTTCGCGCAGCCTCCTTGGCGCCGAGAGGGAACGGCGGCCTAGTAAAAGCTGCGTGCGGGCGCCGGCCAGTTTGGCGCGTCCCATTCCTTGACGGCGAGCCAACCGGCGTGCCCATCGGCCCAGACGACGTTTCCGCCGGTGGTGCCGTGGTTCTGCATCGGGCTAGGGATGGCAGAAACGCCAAGGTCCCAGGCGAGGGGGGCCTGGCCGCGCATTCGAGTCAGACGGGGCCCGCGCTCGGGCTGCCAATAGAGGCTGTAAAAATCGTAGCTGACGCGCGCGGAGTCGGGTTTTGAAATGTAATTATTGTTGATCTGGCGAGGGGCTGGATCGTTGTCTGACGGGCAGGCGAAGGTAGCCGCCGCGGACAGGTATCTTTGCGCCATCGCCACGAGGACCTGATCGCCGGCATTAGGATCGGCGCTGCCGACAAAGTTGCCATTGGGCAAGCGGTCGCGGAAGTCATGGGCGTAAAGGTACATGGCCTGGCCGAGCGAGCGCAGGTTAGCGAGGCATTTGATGCGGTGACTCTGCTCACGGGCCTTGCCGAGGGACGGAAGCAGCAATCCGATCAACAGGGCGATGATTCCTATAACGACTAAAAGTTCGACCAGGGTGAAACCGCGCGACCGTTGCGTTGACCTGAGGTGCGCACCAATGCCATTCAGTGATCTAATTGTTTTGTCCATGACGCCTCCTTGCGACCTTTGAAACACACAAGACGCCGCCCCTTTTCCTTAATGGTTATCGGTCCAGATGTAGGGACGAAATGAGGCGCTCTTCGATCTTTTGATCGGATGAAAATGCGCAAGCCTCATCGAACTGATGAAGCTGAAGGAGGGGGACGAGGGGGATCGCGTTCGTTACGGGGGCGAATTTGAGTTTTAGTCAATCGCCATCAGAGTGCCTTCGTCGAAATTCTACGTCATCGGCAATAACTGCCGCGGCACGCGCCGCTTGTGGCACGGCTGAGCCCCCTTTCCTTCACTTAGTTTTCACCTTGCGGCTGTACATTCCTTGGCACAGACTGAACGATCTGAACGATTTCTTAGCGCTCGCGTATCGGGTGCAAGCCGTTGCCGCCACAGTGTTGACCGCGTGTCACGAGAAAGTTTTGCCATGGGTATGGGAACCAAGAACCTGAAAAAGTTGTTCAAAGAGAAGCCGCAACTCCTGACGATCGGCGCTCACGATGGGCTTACCGCCCGGCTGGGTCAGCGGGCGGGGTTTGACGCAATCTGGGCGAGTGGGTTTGAGATTTCCGCATCGCATGGCTTGCCGGATGCGAACATTCTGGACATGACGGCGCAATTGTCGGCCTCTTGCCAGATCAATGACGCCGTGACCATTCCGGTGATCGCCGACTGCGACAACGGCTACGGCAACGGCGTTAACGCGGCATACACGGCACGCAAGTTTTTCCAGGCGGGCATCGCCGGCATGTGCATCGAAGACAATGTGTTTCCCAAGCGCTGCAGCTTTTACGGCGGCACGCGGCGCGAGCTCGTATCGGCCAAGGAACACGCGCTGAAACTGACGGCGGCGAAGGACGCGACAAACGGCGAGCTGTTTGTCATCGGGCGCACCGAGGCGCTGATCGCGGGGTACAGCATGGAAGATGCGCTCGACCGTGCCGAGGCGTATGCGGATGCGGGCGCGGACGCGGTGCTGATCCATTCGAAGGAAAAGACGCCGCACGAGATGATTGAATTTGCGAAGCGCTGGAACCGTACGACGCCGCTGGTGGCGGTTCCTACCACCTACGATACTTTCTCCGCGGCCGAGCTGGGCAAGCTGGGGTATCGCATCGTTATCTTCGCCAACCACGGGCTGCGGGCGTCGATCAAGGCGATGGAGCAGGCGTACGCGAAGCTGATCCTGGCGGGGCATGCTTCTGTGTTGAAGGATGACATTGTGCCGCTTCAGAAGGTGTTTGAGCTGGTCGACGTGAAGGGGTTGGAAGACGCGGAGCGGAAGTATCTGCCGTCGCTGGAGCGGGATGCCGGCGCATCGAAAGCCGGGCGCGCCGCCCAACAAGTTGCTTAACCGAACCGTCCGCTCATTTAGCCGTGGGCGTAAACGCCCCGGGGGTTGCCATGCTTGCCGACCGCGCCCGCGCCCTGACCGGTTCGCAAACCTCCGGCATGCGCAATCGCGCCCGAAAGCTGAAGGCGGCGGGGATTCGCGTCGTCAATTTCGCGGCGGGGGAACTCGATCAGGACACGAGCCCCATGATCAAAGACGCGGCGCGGCAGGCGATCGACGCCGGCCGCACGCAATACACGGATACGCTGGGGATCAAGGAGCTGCGCGAGCGGCTGGCGGCCCGGGTTTCGAGGAAGACGGCGGCGACGTACACGCCGGAGGAAGTGGGCTTTACCTCCGGCGCGAAGCAGGCGCTGTTCAGCGCGGCGTTCGTCTCGTTTCAGGCGGGCGACGAGGTGATCATCCCGGCGCCGTATTGGGTGACCTTCCCCGAGCAGATTCGGCTGGCCGGCGCCACGCCGGTCTTCCTTGAGACGGCGGACACGGACTTTCAGATCGACATTGATCGGCTGTCAAAACTCATCACTCCTCGCACGCGCGGCATTCTTCTGAACACGCCGCATAATCCGACGGGCGTGGTGTATTCGGCCAGGGCGCTGGAGCAACTGGCTGCCCTGGCGATCAAGCATGATCTGACGTGCGTGTTTGACGAATGTTATGACGAGTTGTTTTACGCCCCGGCGGTTCACCACAACATCGTGAAGCTGGTGCCGCAGATGAAGGAGCGGACGATCCTGGTAGGGTCGTTCTCCAAGACGTATTGCATCGCGGGCTGGCGGGCAGGCTATGTGGCGGGGCCGACGGGGGTGATCAAGGCGATTGCCAATCTGACGAGTCACACGGCATCGAATCCGTGCAACCTGGTGCAGTACGCCGCGCTTGCCGCGATGGATCCGGGGAATGATGGCTTTGTGTCCACGATCCGGGCGCAGCTTGCCAGCCAGCGCGCGACGGCGCTCGAGCTTCTGACGCGCGTTCCGGACGTGACTTGCATCGTGCCGACGGGGGCGTTTTACCTGTTCCCGGACGTGGGCGGGCTACTGAGCAAATCGTTCAACGGGCAGATGATTGAGACGGTTGACCGGCTCGCGGAGATGCTGCTGGAGCACGCGCACATCGCAGTGGTTCCGGGGTCGGCGTTTGGCGCACCGCGGCACGTGCGCATTTCCTATGCGATTCCGGGTGACGAGATCACGACGGGGCTTAAGGCGCGGGATCGGTTCGTGCGCGCGCTGACATGAAGCGCTTCGTACAGATATGCCTGAAGGAGACGTTCGCGTGGATTCCGGAGTTGTTGTG